>JAJYCM010000097.1 GCA_021778375.1 Bacteroidota bacterium | reverse complement strand
CCACGTTCAACTTGTGTACTTAAGCTATACATGGGATTTCTCCCTCCGCCTGCCTGCCGATAGGCAGGGTCGAAATGACATTTTGGAGTTGTGCAACACTCTCGGTAGGCAGGTTCTCTGCGAACGTTGCGTATTCTTTGCGTTCTCTGCGTTAAATTTTTATAAAAGATAGTTTTTAGAAGTGCCCGTAATTCTATTAATTGGTTTTTCCCAATCCTCCAACATTCCAATCCTCCAATATTCCATCACCCACTATAGACAAATTATTGTAAGGTGAGTGAAATAAATCATAACTCCGTTAATTGTATTTTATCTACGTCTTCATAAGTAATCACTATTAAATCTTCATCATTAGGATTAGGGATTTTTGAAATCCTTTCTTCCTGATTTGAAATTACTTTAAACAAAATATTGTTCACAGTTCTTGCATTTCCAAAGTTCTTATCTCTTTTGTTAAAAAGTTTCGTAAGAATTTCTAATAGTAATTGCCATGCGCCTTCATCAAGCTTATAACCGTTCTTTTCACTAATGTCTAATCCAATCTCTAAAAGCTGCCGTGGTGTGTAATCATCAAAACGGAATGTATTTGTAAACCGGGAACTCATTCCCGGGTTTGATTCTAAAAATTTTTTCATCTCTACGGTGTAACCTGCTACGATAACAATAAACTTCCCCTGGTAGTCTTCCATCCTTTTTAACAAAGTATCGATTGCCTCTTGTCCAAAATCAGAGCTCCCTCTTGCAAGAGAGTAAGCTTCATCAATAAATAAAGTCCCGCCTAATGCTTTTTTAATTACGTCGTCTGTCTTTGTATTTGTTTGCCCCTGATATCCGGCGACTAAACTTGAACGGTCGACTTCCACTAGATGTCCCTTTTCAAGTATCCCCATCTCTTTATATATTTTGCTTAGTAAACGCGCAATTGTAGTTTTCCCTGTCCCGGGATTTCCTATAAAAACTGTATGTAAGTTTTTAGGAATGACTTTTAACCCCCGCTGCTTTCTGAGTTTTGCAACTTTCAAGCTACTTACAAGCTTATTAACCGAATCCTTTACTGATTCTAGCCCTATCAAATTATTCAACTCGTTTAAATACTTACTTAGAAGCTCAGGATCTCCCTCAACTTTAACAGCTTCTTTTTCCTTCCTTTGTGAAATTAGATCCCGGATGTCATCGAGCAAAATATATTTTAATACCTCTTCGTGGCGTTCTTCTGCAATAATGTCAGCTACCCTAAGTAATTGATTCTTCAATGCACTTTCAACAAGATCGCGAACAAGCCTGCCGTTTCCGAATGTTTTATTTCTATTCCTGTAAATTATATTGAAATATTTTTTCAAAGGTTCTTTTGCTTCCTCGTCAAGATAGTGACCCTTGCTCTCTAATAGTTTCTGCGTAATTTGAATTAATTCATCCGGCGAATAGTCCTCAAAGGTAAACTTTTTTGTAAAGCGTGATTGAAGCCCGGGATTGCTATTTAAAAAGTCATTCATTTCCTCAGTGTACCCTGCGGCGATAACAATAAACTTACCTCTGTCATCTTCCATTCTTTTCAGTAAAGTATCGATTGCTTCCTTGCCAAAGTCGGAGCTGCTGTCTCCTTTTTTAATCAAAGAATAAGCTTCATCAATAAACAGTGTTCCCCCGATAGCCTTGTCAATAGCTTCCTTTGTCTTTTCTGCCGTCTGGCCCACAAAACTTGCAACTAATCCCTGCCTGTCAATTTCTACGAGATGTCCCTTAGGCAGAATTCCTAATGAAGAATAAATCTCACTGAATAACCTCGCTACTGTTGTTTTACCAGTTCCCGGATTTCCTAAAAATACTAAATGCGAGGAAAACTTATCTTGAATATTTTCTCCCTGTTCGGTATAAAATCTTGCCAACTTTATAATTTCATTAATTTCTTTCTTAACGCTTTCAAGTCCTGTTAAATTATTAAGCTTGTTCATCGCACTAGCTAAAGCTTCTTCGTCGATGCCGATCTTTACTTCCTTAGAAATGGAGCTTCCTATAATGGCAAGAATATCTTCGGGGCAAATAGTAATCATTGTCTCCTTAGTTCGCTCCCCATAATCGATTTTTAATACCCGCTTACTTAGATGTAGCTTTGCTTCGTTAAAATAATTCCGGGCAAGTCGTGCATTACCAAAGGTTTTATCTCGCTTTCTATATAAATTAGTGAATTCTTTTTTTAGTAGCTCAATCGCTTCCGGTTTGATATTGTATTCTTCACGTGAAGCAATAAGGTTAAAAATTTCTAACAGTTCATCGGGGGAATAATCTTCAAAATTAAATATGTGGGTGAAACGCGATTTTAATCCCGGATTTGAATTGATAAAAGAATTCATCTCCTCCGGATAACCAGCTATAATAACAACAAACTCGTTGTTGGAATCTTCCATCCTTTTTAATAGAACATCAGTAGCTTCCTGACCAAAGTCCTGCATATTGCCCGCTTTCTTCAGTGTATAAGCCTCATCAATAAATAGTAGTCCCCCGATGGCTTCGCTAATGACCTTCTGTGTTTTCTGTGCTGTCTCTCCGATATATTGTCCTACAAGTCCGGAGCGATCGACTTCAATTACATGACCGTTTTTCAAAAGTCCCATTGCCTGAAAAATTTTCCCGAGTAATCGTGCTATTGTTGTTTTACCTGTTCCCGGGTTTCCAAGAAATACTGAGTGCATAGAAAGATTTTCTTGCGTCTTTAATCCCAGTTTTTTTCTTTCATTGATGTACTTCAGATAATCAACAAAATCCCGCATCGATTGCTTTACACCTTGAAGTCCAACAAATGAATCAAGATTTTCTAAAAGTTCTTCAATGGATTTTGTTTCCTGAGGTTTTAATGATGAAGCTTCCACTTCTGCAGGCTGATTTATTGATGGCTTTTCCGGTTCTTCAGATTGATTCAATCCTACTTCCGTCTGTTCAAAATTAAATATATCCGAATCACCAATTAAAAACCATCTTGTACAAATGAGAAAATTGTCAATAAAAATTTCAACTCTACCCTGACCCATATTCCAGAAGCCTAGAGTATCAGCTCCCCAGCTTTGAACAAACTCGACAATCTTCCAATCTTTTTCAATTTCCATATTGAAGTTATATCTACCGACTTCAATATTATTTAATATCCAAACGGCAGTTCCTTCAAATTCCATTTTCCTGTTCTTGTGAAATGGGTTGTCAATTACAACTTCAACTCCGATATATCTTATCGTCTCTTGGCAAAATTGAAGATGATAGGTTCTTCTACCGGAACGCAAATTTTCCATTAAATCATAAGTCTTAGCATGATAGACGTGGAAGAATTTATTTTCAAAAGCAATAAAATCAGTACGCTTATCTTGAATTTGAATTAAAGACTCACCTTGTATGGTAATCTGTTCATTAGGATAATATTTAATAATTTGTTGGTAAATATTTATGAAGCGGCTATCATCCTTAAATTCTACCTTTATTACTTCAGCTTTTTCTAAAGCAAGCCGGGTTTGATAAATTCCAAGTAAGGATTCAAGTTCAAGAAGATGGGCTTCTTGATGATCTTTAATAAATGAAGGTGTGTCTAATGTATTTTTTGCAGCCCATAACGAAAACCAAAATTCCTTTTGCTTACAAGCTTCTTGGCCTTCCGGAAGCATTGAACTTTTTTTATTAAACATTCCGTTAAGAAAACTTGCATCATAACCTAAAGCTTTTCTAAACCAATCTCTAACTTGTAAGAATTTTGGATTTAAAGCTTTGTCAATTGTGATTGCTTTTTCAATTTCTTCCAATCCCTCAAAAAATCTACCGAGTCCACCAAGTGCTCTGGCTTTATTCAAATGTGCCCAGGTTAGTAAGTCGGGCTTTTTAGTAATAGCCCAATCAAGGTCGGTAATAGCGCCTTCAAATATACCCATTCGCATTAAAAGGAATCCGCGGTACAAACGGGAGTTTACATCGTTTTCTGAAACTTGCACGGCTAAGTTTGCAAGCTCCAAAGCTTGTGCAGGATATCCGTTTTCAAGCATTGCCCATGCAAGGCATGAAGCTGCATTGTAATCGTACTGTCTTTCATCATATACTGTTTTAGCAGCTACAAGCGCCATGCGGTAACGTCCTTGCCGCAAATGCTCGTATGCTGTTTGAAGCAGTTCATCTAATTCATCGGAAGTCAATTGAGAATATCTCCAGGTTGAATTTCTCTAAAATCTCTTAGATACATATGTAATATAGTAAAATATCGGAAAGTTTTTAAAGCATCCCGGAGAATTCTTTAGCCGCATGTTTTTTCCCTATTGCCCCGCCATTAATGGCGGGGGTTAAATAGACCCTAAAGCTCATGGCTTTAGCCTCATTTTAGCTCATAATGTGGCTAAAGCCAACCCACCTGTATAATTTTATTCCCCGACATTAACCTGCCTGACCGGTAGGCAGGTGTCGGGGCAATTGATAATATCATAATGCGTAAGGTGAGTTATTTGATATGTTGGTAATAGGTGAGATAATTTGTTTGACCAAGGCTTGTCATTGCCTAATGATAAACCTTGGTGAAATATAACTGTACTTTTCTTCGATGCTTTTAACAGCCTTCTTTAATAGTTGCTTGTTTGCCGCCTTTTGATTTTTCCAACAATTGATTTGTAGAAATTTTTTCACCTGAGAGTTTGCTTCTCAACTCCATAAGAGTGTTAAGGTCTTTATCGCTTAGCTGAGAGGTTATCGTTAGTCCTATAGGGTCGATTAAATATTCTTTAATTGCTTGAAATCCGCCTTTAACCGCATATGCCCTGGCATTTTTTACCTGTCGCAAAAGTGCAACTGCTTCCTGAGCATCCTTGGTGTTATTACCATATATAAGGATTAAATCATCAGGATTCCAACTGGAGTTTTGAAGTTGTGCAATGTCTTGGTTAATTGCAGGCTTTAAATGTTCCTTTGTAAATTCTTTTGCATCTCTTACGTCAATCCAATAACAATTAGCATTATTATATGAATAATATTTTGCTGCTTCAATCGGAGAAATAGTAAAAATTCCTGTCTCATTATAATGCTGCTGTTTTAGCTGAGCATCAACAACAAACGGATTGTTTATAAAGGATGAAGTAGGGAAGAAGGCTAAAAGTAATGCTATAAATAAACCCAAGCCTACTAACGAATATTTTTTATTTAATTTAATCATTTTTACCCCAGAACTTATATTGCAATTTTCGCATTCCTAAACTGCCGAAAACTGCGAGTAGAGTAACCAAAAGAATTGCTAATCCAACGTTTACATTAAGAAGTTGGTCGATACGCCAGACACCATTAGCGCCCGAATTATAAAATTTATCCCACAGAGGATATAAATCGCCGAACAATAAACTTCCTAATAAGAATCCTCCGACAAAAACCATTGCATCAATTTTTCCCGTCACCATTGCGGCTATTGATGTTCCAGGACAGAAACCTCCCATTGCCATACCTACTCCGAAGATTAAACCTCCAACTACCATAGGTAATAAATATGAAGGAAGGAAATAGAATTTGCCAAGGTCAATTAAACCGAGAAGAGACAAACCCCAAAGACCTATTGAAGCCGTGATTATAGCTGTAAACATTACTACGGGAACATCTACGTCTTTCATATAAAATGCCCCGGCTATTTTCTTTGAATTTGTAAACCCTGAACGCTGTAATGCATAGCCGAATAACATACCTATCAACACAGCAAAAAGTGTATTGACTCCATCCGAAATAATACCATTTTTTACTAGTGGTCCTATCATATCCATTGCCTCCTTATAAAATATGCAACTGCGAATCCGCCTGCAAAAATTGAGAACATAAATGCCCATGCGCCTACTGAAAGCTCTGCGCCTCCGACTAATGCCTGCCCGCTTGTGCAGCCTCTTGCCATTCTTGCTGCATAACCTACCAATATTCCTCCGGCAAGAGCATACCATAATCTTCCTTTGCTAGAAATGTTTGGTCCCTTTAACACTTCAAGTTTCATATCCTTAGAAACCATTCCGGCTATAAAGCTTCCTATCATTACTCCGATAACCAAGTAAACTAAGTAATCATCAAGAGGATTTGCACCATTAGCAAAATATTTTGAAAAATATTGACTGGATTGAGTTACTGAAGGCGACACAATGTTTTGTATTGTTGCAGCAAATGCTGTAAGAGCTCCCGATGCGCCTAAACCTCTACCGGCAACATAAAATGTAAGAATGATACTTATTCCTATAACTATCCCGCCGAATACGGGGTCCCATAATTTTTTTTTCATAATTCATCTCCGCTCATGTCGTATTCCTTAGAATTAACTTGATGGTTTGCTATGTTTTTACAATCATGTAATGCCGGTAGGTCGATACCGTCTTTTTTTAGCTCTTCTGCAAAGAACGCATGCTCTTCGTTCTTAATTTCAGTCCACCATTTATAATGATGAAAATATGCATACAATTCGTTTACCTTCCCTGTAATCATGGAAAAGAAAGCAGGCCGTTCTTCGGGGAACAGAGCCGCCATATAAATGTGAACAAATACTCCTGCAAAGACAGACATTGTGGCTACAAAATGAAGCATCATTGACCACTGTATTATCGTTGTCGATCCGATATGGAAAGCCATAATTGGACCTGTTATCATTAGTGTTATTGTACTGAATGCTACTACTACTGCATAAGCTTTTTGTCCAGCATTGTACGTGCCTTGTGGAGGCATTTCGTAGTGGTTTAGCTTGCCTGCAAGGTTTTTAGCTTTTGCGGGGAACCAGCGAATATCATCTTTGTCTATAGTTAAATCATGTTTAACAAAATCAAGAAGATAATTTTTATAACCAAATATACCATATAACAAAAGTGTAGTAACCCAAAATACTCCGATAGCAATATGAAAATGGAGCATGGCGCTTCTGGTCCCAAAAATTCCGTCCATCATGTTTATGTACCAGGTCGGTGCAAATTGTAAATAGCTTGCAGAAAGCAATGCTGCGCCGGTAAAGATCAAAAGGAACCACGACATAGCATTTACCCAATGCAAGGTTACACCGCCAACTCCATGTTTCTTCATAACCCTGTTTGCAAGAATTCGCTTTTCATCAAATGATAAATGCCTTGGACCTTTTAATAAATCATGATCCAACACAATGTCTTCATTCAGTTTAACATTTTTATTTTCCATCTTTACTCCTTAATGTCACTTTCGCCTTTAAATAATTGTGTCGAAAATGCTGCAAGCTGTCCTAAGAAAGAACCGCCGATAGCGAGCCAGAATAGAGGACGCAAGACCTTTGTCCACATTTTTTGCGGAGTCGGCATGTTAGGTATTTTTGGAGGAAACGCAGCCTGAACTACCGGGAAATGATTATGGCTGTCCAGGTAATATATGTTTGGTCCTACATTTACTTTTGACGATACATTAGGTTGTGCCCCACTTGCAATTAACTGCGATACCTTAGAGCTAGGATCATCTATGTCTCCAAATATTCTTGCGCTTGCAATACAGGTCGCAACACAAGCAGGTTCTACTCCTTGTTCCACTCTATCAATGCAAAAATCACACTTATCAACTTTTTCTTTAACCGGATCAATGTATCTTGCACCGTAAGGACACGCTTCAATGCAAAGACCGCATCCTATACACAAATCCTTATCAACAACTACAACGCCATCTTTCCTTTTATAAGTTGCGCCTGTTGGACAAGCTTTAACACACGGCGCATCGTCGCAGTGGTTACACAAACCCACATAACTTACTTTTTTAATATCAGGATAAACACCTTCAGGGCGTAAATCGTGTACCCAGTTTCGGTAATAGGGGACCGGCACATCATAGTGCGAACGGCAAGCCACTTCACATGCATGGCAAGCAATGCATCTATCCATATCAATTACCATTGCATATTTACTCATATATAACTCCTAACATCCTTCTTTTATTGCCGATGCTTTTTTCTTCGGTTGAATATTAAATGTTTTGTTTTGCTCTTCCTCTTGTTGAACTCCGGATACTTTCTTTGCGGATACTCCTGTCATGCTGACTTCAACGGTAGGTGATAGAGGTTGTTCGTCTTTTATCAATCTGACAAAATTAACTCTTAATCCTGTACCTCCGCTTATGGGATCAACTGTATATCTAGAAATAAGATTGTTATCAGAAATATTGCGTTTAGTATAATCAAGTAAACCTCTGTCATTTCCCCCAAATCCGTGAGGAAGATAAACAGCGTCAGGTCTCATACCGGGAGTCATCAGTATTTTAATTTTATCGGATCTTATTCCATCTTGATTTTCTACAATAACTTCTTCATCATTTCTTAAGCCCATACTTTTGCCTATAATTTCATTTATCCAAAGATGCGGTTCTGACATTAGAGTATTTAACCATGGATTACTTTCGGTCTTGCCATGCGAATGAACCGGCATCATGCCGTATACTAATCTAAAATATCCTTTCCCGGGATCATTTACCGGTTCATAAACCGGAATTGGATCAAAGCCAAGATCTTTCAACTCTTTTGAATAAAGGTGAACTTTTTTATCGGAAGTTTTGAATTGATAAGATTCGCCGGGTTCTAAAAACGGTTTAGCAGGGAAGGTTATAACTCCGTCTCTTTTAAGTTTTGTAAATGAAATTCCGGAATCTTTCAATTGATATCTAATAACATCTTCATAATCATTATACGGATAATAAGCTGATAACCCCAACCTTTTGCCTAATTCCTTTGCTATCCACCAGCCGGGTTTGGTATTATGTACCCTTTTAACAACCGGCTGTCGTAGAGATACATATTGTTTGTACCACCCCGTTACAGTCATTAAAGTATCGTAACGTTCCAGATAAGTATCTTCTGGTAAAATTACATCTGCATACCATGTAGGTTCTGTTGGTCTTACATCAACAACCACATAGAAATCTAGATTGTCTATTGCTTTTCTTGTATCTCTTTTAGCGGGGATACTGTTAAAAATATTC
>JAJYCM010000096.1 GCA_021778375.1 Bacteroidota bacterium | reverse complement strand
TTTTGTTTTTTTTATTGCTAATTAATTCAATCTCATTATGTACTTCAAAAGAAGAACTAAAAAAGAGGATCGAGAATATTCTTGCCAAAGTACCAGACCAAACGGTTTCAGCAATAATTGTCTTTAATCCTCAAACTCAAGATACAATTTTTAGTGAGAACGCTTCCGATACCGTAATACCGGCATCAAATACGAAGCTATTTACGACTGCCACAGCGCTAAATTTAATGGGTGGTGACTTTGTTCTAACAACGAAAATTTTATCCGTCGCTCGTGTTAGAAATGGTGTCTTGAACGGAAATCTTTACATCAAAGGTTACGGTAATTCTGTTTTTACAGAACAGGACTTAATTGAAATGGTTAAAGAATTAAAAAATAAGGGGATAAAAGAAATAACAGGTAACGTAATCGGGGATGATTCTTATTTTGATGAGGATTATTCACGAGATGATTGGATAAATGACGAGCTAACTGACTATAGACTTCCTCCAGTCTCAGCTTTAGTTCTTGATCGCAACAGGACCGCAGTAAGAGAAAGGGTTCGGGTAAGAGTTGCAAGAAGGCGTTATAGAATTAAATATATAACAGTATACAAAGACGTTTCCAATCCTCCATTATTTGTTGCTCAAGCTTTGAGAGCAGAATTGGTTAGAAATGGAATAAGAGTGACCGGGATGGCAGAAAAAGGAATTACGCCAAATAATGCCGGTACGCTTGCAGAGTCAACAATTTTGTTAAAAGACCTAATAAAAATTATGGATAAGCACAGCGATAATTTTTTAGCTGAGTGCCTGTTTAAGACAATCGGAGCAGTGTCAACAGGCGAACAGGGAAATGCATTTTATTCGACTCAAGCGGTGATGCGGTTTATTAAGGATAACGGAATTTTTTCAAAAGGAACTTCTTTAGTTGATGGGTCCGGGCTTTCGAGGTACGATTTGGTAACAGTAGGAGCAATTGGGGGAGTTTTAGAAAAGATGTATTTCGACCAGAAAAATTATAAAGATTTTTACAACGCCTTAAGCATCGCCGGAGTTGACGGAACTTTAAGATACCGTATGTCCGGCACTCCTGCAGAAAACAATTTCCATGGAAAAACCGGGACACTTAACGGAGTCTCTTCCCTATCCGGTTATCTAAAGTTAGCTAATGGTAATGATTTAATCATAAGCATTGTTTTTCAATATCGCAATCAGGGAGCTTATTACTATAGGGAAATTGAAAACGAGATTGTTACATCTTTGTCTGAATGGAAATAAAAAGCCTTAAGAAAATATCTTAAGGCTTGAAAAAGAAATTCTATCAGCGAAACAGTAAAACTGAATTTAAATTTATTTCTTTGGCGTTTGGGTTTGCTGAACCGGTGCAGTTGATTGCGGCGGCAAACTTGGGGTTTGAGGAACTTGCCTTTCGGAACCTTGAATTATTTTTTCTCTTTGTGCCGCACTTGATTGACCGGGTAAAAAGAAAAGGTTTACAATAATTGCCAAGACAGCAATACTTCCTGCAAGCCACCAGGTTGCTTTGCTAAGAAAATCTGCTGTTCTTCTAGTTCCGAACATAGTTCCCATGCTAGAACCTGCACCAAATGTTCCCGAAAGTCCGTCACCTTTACTTGCCTGCATAAGGACAATTATCATTAAGAAAAGTGAAATTAAAGACAATATTACGATCAAAAAAGAATACATAATTATTAACTCCTAAATAATGTAGCGGGGGAGGGATTCGAACCCCCGACACGTGGATTATGATTCCACTGCTCTAACCAACTGAGCTACCCCGCCGATTTTTAATTTTTAGCGTGTAAATATAGGAACAATTACCTAAAATATCAAAAACTTAGGGCATTCAGAATACAACTTGAAGGAATAAGTAATTTATACAATTTACTCATCCTGATAATGATTTTTTGCTCTTTGTTTGTTATTCAAGTGATTTTTGAACTAATTGACTTCCATAAATAATCGAGAAGTTCAGGAATTCCCTCCTTCGTAGCGGATGAAAACAACAACAACGGGGAATCGCTGTTTCTTATTTTTTTCTTGGAAATTTTTTTTAGCTGATCAGCGTCAACCAGGTCAATTTTTGATAATGAGACAATTTTTTTCTTCTCTGCAAGTTTGGGGCTATAGCTTTTTAGTTCGTTCAGTAAAATATTGTAATCGCGCTGATAATTTTCTGAAGTAACATCAATCAAGAACAAAATTATTTTTGTTCGTTCAATATGCCGTAAAAATTTATGACCTAATCCTTTTCCTTCATGAGCACCTTCAATTATGCCGGGAATATCAGCAACTGTAAAGCTCTGGTAATCTTTATATCTTACAATTCCTAAATTCGGTTCAAGAGTTGTGAAAGGATAATCGGCTATTTTTGGTTTAGCCGAAGAAATGGTTGAAATTAAAGTTGATTTGCCCGCATTCGGAAAGCCGACCAATCCAATATCGGCAATAAGCTTAAGTTCCAAAATTATTTTTTTCTCTTCGCCTGCTTTTCCGGGTTCTGCAAATCTTGGTGTTTGATTAGTAGGGGTTGCAAAATTACTATTCCCCTTCCCACCCTTTCCGCCTTTTGCAATAACTATTTTTTTTTCATCAGTATCCAGATCGAATAAAACTTTTCCTGTTTCCGGATCTTTAATAACAGTTCCAACCGGCACTTGAATTATAATATCCTCCCCGTTTTTCCCATCCTTAAGTGCGCTTGCTCCATTATCTCCTTTGCCGGCTTTATAATGTTTTCTATATCTAAAATCGAGAAGTGTAGAAAAATTATGATGAGCTTGAAAGATAATATCTCCACCTTTTCCGCCGTTTCCTCCGGATGGTCCTCCTTTGGGAACATATTTCTCACGTCTAAAGGTAACAGCTCCATCGCCTCCTTTTCCGGAAGCAATTTCTATTTCCGCATAGTCAATAAACATAATTAAGCCTGGTCAAAATAATTTGAAACCGCGTTAGTTAGGGTAACGGCTTCCTGCGAGTATGGATTTACCCGGTATGTTATAAAAACAGTTTTTAATATCTCAGTCGCCTCATCATATGAAATGCATTCTGATATTTTTGCTACTGTGCTTTCAAAATCTTCGCGGTCTTCATTAAAGACCGATGAAATAATTTTTCGTATATCTTTTTTGCTCAAATATTCATAAACATCTTTATCATAGCGCTTAATATTTTTTTTATTTGAATTTGCCTGAATTTGGTTATCTTTATTTTCACCTTCCAATTGAAAGCTTAATTTTTCTTCACCTACTAATTGTATTTCATCTTCGGCATTGTTGATAAATGGACTTTCTTTGTCTTTGCCAAAAACCTCATCTACATCTTGCAGAAGAGAAATATCATTTTCTTTTTCTTCATTTTCAGTTACCAGAGGTTCATCTGAACTATCCTCCGGCTCAATTGTAAACTCGAAATTGTTTAAGTCGGTTTTTATTTCCCTCAATTCATCTTCGATGGATTGAAGTTCGGAATCATAAAGAGATAGCAGATCGTCGTCAATCAGTTCATGCTCAATATTTTCATCTTTTGATTTTTCATTTTGGGATTGTTCGATATCCTTTAAAATTATTTTGTTTTTCTTTTTATTTTCCGGAGTTTCCTGCTCTTCTAAATTAAAAGTAGATAACTTTTTATCTTCTTCTTTGTCTTTTTCAATGGAGCTATTTTCGTTTGCATTAGTTTGGAAAAGATTGTTTTGGGTCTCTGTAATAATCTCTTCTTCCGTTGTTTTAATAGGTTGAGGGAGTGTTGATGAATACAGGACTTTTCTAATCTCTTCGACGTTAAAATTTTGATTTGATTCGGCCGGGAAATATTTCCTTATTTTAAACTGATAGTCGATTAAATTTTTCTCTTTAAGAAAAAGCTCAAAATAATTGGGAGAAATTGTGGTTTTATTAACACCGCCCTCATTAAAAAATTCTGCCGTTGAATAAATCGAGTTATCCAAAAACTTTTCAGCTTGTTCTGAAAATAGTTCTTTGTCAATTTTAGTGAGAATAGCTTCGAATTCAGTAATACTTAAAACAGATAATTTTCTTTTGGAAAGATAGCCGAGAAAAATATTCTTAATATAATCATAATAATAAATGTAGTTGAAAGCTAATTTGATTTCCTCAAATGTTTTCTGCTCCGATTCATTAAAGACAAGTTTTACTAATGACCAACGGGGTCTAATTAGAAAGTTAATGTTAAACGAAACAGCTTGAAGCATTAATTTCTTCATATCTTCAAAAGATATTTTTTTATCCCTTTTAATTTCTTCGCCGATAATGTTCAAATGTTTTGCTATTTCGGCGCCAGAATAATCAAAAGCAGACTGTTGAAGAAGTTTTTTCCTATCTTCAAATATAAGGAAATCCAATTCAGCAGAAATATATTGAATAATTGCCGGATGAACATCGCTGCTTAACAGCTTCGCAAAAGTAAAAAACGATCCGAAGTTTTTTACTTTATTAAGGCTAAAGTCAGATATAAATTTTATTTCTTTATCAAACATCAAAATCTCTCTAAATGACAATTCAAAATAAAAAAATCCCGAGTAACTTGCCTGCCCAATGCAGCAAAAGGTCGGGATTTAGAAGGAAAATTGATTTTATATGTCCTTAATCAACCAATTCTTCAGTTTTAAACTTAGCGCCGATGTATTCCCGGTTCATTCTTGCAATGTTAGATACGGAAATACCTTTTGGGCATTCAGCTTCGCAAGCATAGGTATTTGTACAACTACCGAAGAGATTTTCATCCATAACCTTAACCATAGCTTGAACTCGTTCATACCTTTCGGGTTGGCCTTGAGGCAAAATAGCAAACTGGGAAACCTTTGCAGAGACAAAAAGCATCGCAGAGGAATTTTTACAAGCTGCTACACAAGCGCCGCAGCCAATACATTCGGCGGCATCAAGAGCAAGGTCGGCTATTTTTTTAGGAATTAGAATAGCATTTGCATCAGGCGCACTGCCTGCGTTGAAAGATACAAAACCTCCAGCTTGTTGAATTTTATCAAAGCCGGATCTATCAACAATAAGGTCTTTAATTATAGGGAATGCAGTTGCTCTGAATGGTTCAATAAAAAGAGTTTCACCGTCATTAAAATTACGCATATGCAATTGGCAGGTAGCTGTCTTAGGTAATGGACCGTGAGGATTCCCATTAACGACTAGCCCGCATGTACCGCAAATACCTTCGCGGCAATCGCTTTCAAAAGCAATAGGTCTTTTACCTTCCGCTTCTAAACGATTATTTATTTCGTCGAGTATTTCAAGGAGTGATGAATCAGGCGATACGTCTTGTTTAAATTCTTCAAAAAAACCTTTTGATGAAGGAGTTTCCTGTCGCCAGATATTTAACGTCAAATGAATATGATTATTGTCCATTATTTGTAACTCCTCGTAGCTAATTTTATAGTTTCAAATTCAAGATTCTCTTTGTTTAGTTCCCACATGCCCGGCTTTTTAAATTCCCAGGCTGCTACATAAGAATATTCATCATCTCTTCTTAATGCTTCACCTTCGACTGTTTGATATTCTTCGCGGAAATGACCTCCGCAGCTTTCATTCCGGTTCAACGCGTCAAGGGCCATAAGTTCGCCAAGTTCAAGAAAATCAGAGACTCTGCCGGCTCTTTCAAGCGTCTGATTAAGTTCATTTCCTTTACCGACGATTTTAACGTCGTTCCAGAATTCTTGGCGCAATTCACTTATGCTTTTGATAGCTTCCTTCAATCCTGTTTCGCTGCGGGACATTCCAACTTTGTCAATCAGAATATGACCGAGGCGTTTATGGATTGAATCGACAGTTTGTTTTCCATTAACATTTAATAATTTACTTACATTTTCTTTTACATTATTTTCTGCTTCTTTGAATTCATTAGATTTTGGATCAACCTTAGCCGGTTTCTCTGTTGTAAGATAATTTCCGAGTGTGTAAGGAATAACGAAGTAACCGTCTGCAAGCCCTTGCATAAGTGCGCTTGCGCCGAGTCTATTTGCGCCATGGTCAGAAAAATTAGCTTCTCCGAGAACGAATAAGCCCGGGACATTGCTCATTAGATTATAATCTACCCACAGACCGCCCATTGCATAGTGAGGCGCAGGATAAATCTGCATAGGAACTTCATAGGGGTTGGTTCCGGTTATGTTCTGGTACATATCGAACAGGTTACCGTATTTATCTTTAACGCCTTCCTTTCCGATACGATTAAAGGCTTCCGAGAAGTCGAGATAAACTGCTCTACCGCCTCCAATACCGCGTCCCTCGTCGCAGACGTATTTTGCATTACGCGAAGCTACATCACGAGGTACCAAGTTTCCAAAAGCAGGGTATTTTCTTTCGAGATAATAATCCCTTTCAGATTCGGGAATATCTTTCGGAGATCTTGTATCGCCAATTTTTTTAGGTACCCAAATTCTTCCGTCATTTCTCAAACTTTCGCTCATCAACACTAGTTTTGATTGATTTTCACCATGCACAGGAAGACACGTTGGATGAATTTGAGTATAACATGGATTAGCATATACGGCACCGCGTTTATGAGCGCGCCATGAAGCTGTTGCATTGCTATTCATAGCATTTGTCGATAAGAAATAAACGTTCATATAGCCGCCGGTGGCTAAAATAACAGCTTGAGCAGAGTAGCTCTCAATTTCTCCGTTAACAAGATTACGGACAATAATGCCCTGCGCTTTGCCATTAACAACAACAAGGTCGAGCATTTCGCGTCGAGAAAACATTGTGACATTGCCGAGATGAATTTGTCTGTTCAAAGAACCATAAGCTCCGAGGAGTAATTGCTGTCCGGTTTCTCCGCGAGCATAAAAAGTTCTTGACACTTGAGCGCCGCCAAAAGAACGGTTGGCAAGCATACCGCCGTATTCTCTTGCAAAAGGGACACCCTGAGCTACACATTGATCTATAATATTATTACTAACATCAGCAAGGCGGTAAACATTAGCTTCGCGGGAACGGAAGTCGCCTCCTTTGACGGTATCATAGAACAATCTGAAGACAGAATCGGCGTCGTTCTGATAATTTTTCGCAGCGTTTATTCCTCCTTGGGCGGCGATTGAGTGGGCTCGTCGAGGGGAATCGTGATAAGAAAATGCTTTTACCTTATAGCCTAATTCGCCTAAAGTTGCTGCCGCAGAAGCGCCTGCAAGACCGGTACCGACAACGATTATATCATATTTCCTTTTGTTTGCAGGATTGACAAGCTTCATCGAAAATTTATGGTTAGCCCATTTTTCGGAAATATTTCCTTCGGGTACGTGAGAATCTAACTTTATCATTATTTACCTCCCATTAGAAAAAAGTATATTGGAATAGATGCGAAACCGAGCGCTAAAATTAGGGCATACACTGTCCCAATTTTTTTTATTAACGGAGTATATTTTTTATGATTCCACCCGAATGTTTGAAAGGCACTTTGGAAGGCATGGTTTAGATGATATCCCAATACAATCATTCCTATTACATAGATTAGTGAATAGATTGGATTTTGAAACCAGTGGGTTACAATCGTATAATAAGGATATTCGGTATTAGGATGCAATCCAAAGTTAAAAGTTGCCCAGAATGTCGATAAGTGAATTATAAGAAAAACAAAGATTGTAACTCCGGTAATAGCCATACTTCTCGAATATATATCGCTATTTTCTCTTGAAGCATTGACAGCATATTTTTGCGGGTTTGCTTTTTTGTTTTCGTACCAAAGTTTTAAACCGTTGTAGATATGGAAGATAAATATAAGAGCAAGAAGAACTTCAATCACTCTAATAAGGGGTTTGAATATTTCCAAAGTATCGACATAAGTATCGAATGCTTTTGGACCGAAATAAAGCATCATGTTGCCTATGAAATGAATGATTAAAAAAAGCATAAGCAAGGAACCGGTAAGAGCCATAATAAACTTTTTACCGATTGAGGAACTGGTGAACGTGCTGAACCAACCCATTAAACTACTCCTTCTATAAACTGAATTCTTGATTTGATGATATGATTATTTAAGATGGAATATAAATCTGTGTTCATTTTCTAAAAATTGTTTTCGATGTGCTATAGTGAATGGCAAACCTGTTTTTGATTACATTAAAATTTTTGCTAACCGAAATTATCAATTTTAATTTATAAAATCAATCAAAGAATAAAGCAGCGGCTCGAAATACGAACAAAAATATATGAATAGCGCACTATATGACAGTCAGATAGGCGCAAGTTCAGAATTATGTTCAAGTTCAAGAAAAGAGCAAAAGATTTAAGTGACAAAAAGATTAAGAATTTAATTTATGGTTAAAGGGAGAGTAATGGGCTTTATATGGTAGGGAAGACGCATTCAGAGTGTATTCACAGTGCATTCAGAGTGCATTCAAATCGTTTTCAGGGAACTATTTTGATTTGCTTTCCCTTTTAGATTTCTTTAGATGGATTTGTACCCATCAACTATAAAATAGCAACAAGTAAAGAAAAGAGAATAAAACTTGCTTGTGGAAAATATATTAAATTGTAATAAGGGAAGCAAGGAAAATACTGCGCAATTCCATAACTCCATTACGCCAACCTGCCTGGCGGCAGACAGGTTTTCAAATGGTTGCGTAACAGTAGTGAGTAATGTGGATGACAGCGCTATACAGGGGATTTCTCCCCGCAAACGGGGCAGGCTCCAGCTTAAGCCGGATTCACAACTATTTTTTTTCGTCATATGGAAGGAGCCTTGCGACTGAGATATCCCACGCTCAACTCGTGTATCTGGGCTACTCGTGGGATTTCTCCCGGAGTTTATCCCGATTGCGGGAGTCAATGACAATTGTATTTTGATGATTCTACCGAAACAAAGGGCTAAAAATGAATAAATAATTGAATGTGGTATAAAAAAATACATATAAATTAATGTAAGGACATATGTTATTGTTTACCAATGAATAATAAATTATATGAAGATATAATTGATTATCATAATTAGATTTTCTAATTTAACACAATTAGGAATTTTAATAATAAATTTTGGGGAATACCTGCTGGAAGAAAGACTCTATAATTTAGATTTAGAAAACAATAAAGGAAAATATTATGAAGAGTTATGTTATTCGCGCTGCCTTAGTAATAGCATTATTATT
>JAJYCM010000095.1 GCA_021778375.1 Bacteroidota bacterium | reverse complement strand
CATCACCTATCTCATCAACTTGATGCTGTGTGATTGTGCTTTTATATATTTTTGCAACTATTAGGTTAGCGGCTAAAAGGAAAATTGCAATAGCAAATAAATAGCCGGTCAATTTATTTTTATCAAATGAAATATTCATTTAAAGGATATTAGTTTATGCTAAGATATTATTTGTTTCGAAAATCCGGCTTTCTTTTTTCAAGAAAAGCTTTAGTCCCTTCCTTGAAATCTTCTGTACCGCATGATAGTGCAAACAAACTTATTTCATAATTCAATCCGTCTTGAAGTGAAATCTCATTTACTCTTCGAATCGCTTTTAATGAATAACGAATTGCATTTTGTCCTTTAGATGCAATACCGGTTGCTAAATCTATTGCTTTTGCAATTAATTCGGTCTGTGGAAAGATTTTATTTACCAAACCGATTCTGTATGCTTCGTTAGCATCAAAATTAGTACCGGTTAAAATAATTTCCGCTGCGCGTCCTGTGTTTATTAATCGTGTTAGTCTTTGTGTACCACCGTAACCGGGAATAATTCCTAAATTAACTTCTGGTTGACCGAACTTTGCATTCTCCGAAGCAAGCCGGATGTGACATGCAAGTGCAAGTTCGCACCCTCCTCCTAATGCAAATCCATTTACCGCTGCAATAACGGGTTTTCCCAGGTCTTCTATGAGATTAAAAACTTCATGGCCTTTTTCAGAAAATTCTTTGCCGCTAATTACGTCAAGCTTATTTAACTCTGAAATATCGGCGCCGGCAACAAAGGCCCTTTCTCCGCTGCCAGTTACAATCACTACAAAAATATTTTCATCCTCTTTTATTCTTAAAAAAAGAGATTTTAGCTCGTCCAGTGTTTCGGAATTTAAGGCGTTCATTTTGTCCGGACGATTGATTGTCACAATCGCCACTTTCCCATTAATATTATATAATAAATTTTTAAACATAATTTTCCTATAAGTTAATGTATAATGGAAGTCTTACTCTTAAGTCAACAGAAATAAATTGATTGGTCTGAAAATAATTATATGAAGCAAGAATCTCTAACATGAACATTGATACTCCGCCTCCGGCGCTAAAGCCAACCTTTGAAGTATTTTCAAGATAATTACTCTTCCCTGTTGCCAATTTAAATTGATGCAGTTTTTGGTAATAAGTATAATCGACGGAGGCTTCAACAACAGGCATTAGCAAAACTATACTTTTAATAAGAGGAGGGAAATAATATCGAGCGCCTACTGCTAAAGGCAATGCATTAGTTGAATAGTTTGAGTAATCGGAAGTCTCATAATATGATTGCGAACCCGGATACTGATCAAATCCGATCTTTCCGAAAAGAAAAACCGGAAGATATTCGTTATCTGTATAAGAAATTTCTATGTTAAAACCATAGCCCAAATCCGTAGAGTTTGCAAAATAGTTTAAAGGCAATCTTGGTCCTACCCCGAAAGCAATAAATATACCTCTTGCCTTATCTACTGGACCTTTTTGCGCAAATAAAAATGACGGTAAAACAATTAAAAAAAGGGTAAAAATTCTTTTCATTACAAACAATTTTTGTTGAATGAAAAATACGAAAATTCAACTTCTACTAAAATTATTTATGCTTTATTTTGCTTTATAATCACAACCGTAGATAAAATTAATAATGTTGCAATAAAAATGTGAAAAGCCAAAATGTATGGAGAAAATTTTTCTGCTACGATGAAGAATCCATCCCAAGCTTGGTAGCGTGCAGCAAAAAGTAGGTTAATCATAATCCTTGAAGCGCTTCCGAAGGCAAGGAGGCATTCCCAGAAAAGTGTAAAGAAAATAATTGCAAACCAATAAATATTTTGGAAGTACTTTATCAAAAGCCCGGCAGAAACCCCCGCAAATAAAAGGACAAGAAGATTTAGAAAAGCTATTTTACTTTTTCCCGCTGGAATAAATTCAAAAGCAAATAAGAGAACAAATATGATCGACGTTTTCCAAAAATCCTCGTCTCTGCTTCCGGCAGCAATAATTAGAAAAGAAGCAAGTAGTAAAAGCTGAGGTAAATTCCATATTAGATAAATCGGGAAATCCACTATTGAAGATAAACCGAATTCATAAAAATAATCCGGATCATTTATCTCTAAACGTCCGCTCAAATAAAGTAACAACAGAGATATTAAAAGTGGTAAGAATATCCAGACTAACTGAGGAAAAGTTTTGTTATATTTTGGATGGGCAAAAGCTTCCTTCAAAGTTGCAAAATGTCTTTTCTTAAAAACAATTATGAAAGGCAGGAAAAGACTTATATGGAAACGAAATCCTGCAAGAATAATGAAAGTATCTAAATTAAAAATTCTCAATAGAATACCTGCGGCATTAGTAAGTGCTATTGCTGCAATCAACCAAAACAGATCTTTCTTTTCCACAGCAGCTACTTTTTAATTTCTATTTTCTTCAGTTGAGTTCCTGTGCCGTAATCATATACTAATTTTCCACCCAATTTACCAGTTTGATAGATAAAAAGAAATCCGGTCAATGCTAACACAACAAAAATATATTTTATATATCCGGTAAATTTTTTATTCAGCGCTACAAAGGTTCTGAGTACAAGAAGTCCCGTAAAAAACCATAGGGTTATATTTGCATAAGTCGAATGATTTTCAATCGCATCAACGTTAATTTTTGCGCCCTGTTTTAGCCATAAATGTGCGACATCTTCTGCTTGATTACCGGTAAAAACAGCGGCAAGCGCGCCAAGTACTCCCAGCAATAGTATTAAATGAGCTGCTTTCGAAAAAAAATCTCTCTTGAAAACAACTCCGATTATTTCAAGCAGTACATAAGTCGATAAAAGAGCAATCGGGAAATGAACGATCTTTGGGTGAAGTTGTGCTAAGAATTCCATTATCTTCTCCTTCTTTTTAGTTGTAAAAATTTTATCCGCATAAAACCGAACCGCCGTTAACATTTAATATTTCTCCGTTTATATGCCGGGCTAAGTCAGAAGCAAGAAATAAAACTGGTCCCGCAATATCCTCGGCAGTGGCGATTCTTTTGACGGGAATGTCATTTCTAACTTTTTCTTTATACTCTGAGTCTGAAAAAACACCCGCGCTCATATCAGTAATAACCCAACCGGGAGCTACACAATTTACGTTTATATTATATTCACCCAGCTCTGCTGCTAAGGATTTTGTTAATGCAATAACTCCTCCTTTCGATGATGCATAGTGAGAGTAAAAAGGTTCGCCTCTTTGTCCTGCTGTTGAGCTAATATTAATAATTCTGCCGAATCTATTTTTTTTCATAGTGGGAATCACTGCTTTTGTAAATAAGAAAGTTCCCGTGAGATTTATACGAATAGTTTCTTCCCATTCTTCGAGTGTCAATTCATCGGCTTTGCCATATTTCCAAATACCGGCGTTGTTTATAAGAATATCTATCATGCCGAAATCAGAAATTATTTTTTGTGTACATTCTTCAATTTCAGTAGCGGAATTTAAATCCACCATATAATGTTTAATCTTTTTTGTCTTAGAAATTTCACTAGCCAATTTTTTTGCGGCAGTTTGGTTTGATGAATATGTAAAGGCAACGTCAGCATTTGCATTGGCAAAAAGTTTTACACATGCAGCGCCGATTCCTCGTGAACCGCCTGTTATTAACACAGTTTTTGAACTGAAATCTATCATATTAATATTTTACCTTAAAAAGAAATAAACCTTTTGCCGGAACCGCTTCGCCGGCAGACTCCCTGTCTGTTTTCAAAATAATATCATCGATATATTTTTCATCTAAATTATTTTTTAATGCACTTAAAAGAGTTCCTATAACTGTTCTGACCATCCCATGTAAAAATCTATCGGCTTCGATTTTAAAAATTATTAGTTCTTTTAATTCTTTCCAACCGGCGCTGTAAATATTGCAAACTTTGTTTTCAGTTTCGCTGTCCTTTCTTGAAAAAGAAGAAAAATCTGCTTTACGTATTAATACTTTACTAAATAGATTTAAGCGTTCACAATCGATTTTATTGTGATAGAAGAAAGAATATCGATTATAAAAAGGGGATTTGAACTTTGAAATTAGATAAATATAATTTCTCTTTTTTGCATCAAACCTCGCATGGAAAAGTTCATTAGTTTTTTCAATTTGTAATATAGAAATATCGAACGGCAGAATTGAATTAAGTGAATGCCTGAATCTATACAAATCAATTTCCTGCTTTGACCGGAAATTAGCAATTTGTCCTAATGCATGAACTCCGGAATCGGTTCTGCCGGAACCAATTAAATTAACTTCCTCCCTCAAAATAGTTTTTATCGAATCGGATATTTTTTGTTGAACGGTCTCGGCATTTCTCTGTATTTGCCAGCCAGAATAATTTGTCCCGTCATATTGAATTAATAATTTATAGTTTTTCAATTCTCTTGACGTCTCCAAAGTCTAAATATTAAAATCATTTTAAATAAACCGTTTTAATATTTACAAACTCTTTTATTCCAATTGCAGATAGCTCTCTGCCATAACCGGATTCATTAATCCCACCGAATGGAAGTCGTGGATCTGACTTTACAAATTCATTGACAAAACAACTGCCTGAATTAATTTTTTCTTTAGCTATTATTTCCCCCCGCTTTATGTCGGATGTGAAAACTGCTGCACCCAAACCGAAGTTTGAATCATTAGCAGTTCTAATTCCTTCTTCTTCATTTTTTACGCGGATCAACGCGGCAACCGGTCCGAAAAGTTCTTCATCATAAGCAGGCATTCCTGGTCTAACATCGGCAAGAACAGTCGGAGGATAGTAAGCGCCTTTCATATCAGGAATATATCCGCCAAGTAAAAGTTTAGCGCCGAGGCGGATGCTTCTTTCTACTTGTTCATGCAATTCGTCGCGCAGGTCAGTACGTGCTTGAGGTCCCAAATCATTTGCTGTATCAAGTGGATTGCCCATCTTCCTTTTTTCCATCTTTTGAAGAAAAAGCCTTTCAAATTCTTTATAAACATCTTCTACCACAATAAATCTTTTTGCGGCAATGCAGCTTTGACCTCCGTTTATTAGGCGCGATACGACGCATGTCCCAGAAGCTTGTTCAAGGTCAGCATCTTTAAGAATTAAATAGGGATCGCTTCCGCCTAATTCCAAAACTGTTTTCTTTAGTACAGAACCAGCTAACCCTGCAACTGATTTACCAGCTGCAACACTGCCGGTAATTGTAACTGCACGTATATTTTTATTCTCTATTATCTCTTTGATCCTTTTGGAAGGTACGATTAAAGTCCTAAAAATATTATCCGGGAAGCCTGCTTCTCTAAAAATTTCTTCTATAGCTAAAGCGCATCCGGTTACATTTGAAGAATGCTTTAAAATGCCTGCATTTCCTGCCATTAAATTTGGTGCTGCAAAACGAAATACTTGCCAGAAAGGAAAATTCCAGGGCATCACTGCTAACACTGCTCCCAAAGGCCGAAACGTAACAAAGCTTTTTGATGCCTCTGTGGCTATAACTTCATCCGATAAAAATCTTTCTGCATTATCTGCAAAGTAATCGCAAACCCATGCGCACTTTTCTATTTCAGATTTCGATTGAAGAATTGGTTTACCCATTTCTAATGTCATTAACTTTCCAAGCGAATCTCTTTTCTGTCGTAAAATTTCTGCGGCTCTTTTCATCTTTAATGTACGTTCTGAAAAACCAGTTTCTTTCCAACTTAGAAAATCTGAATTCGATAATGAAATTATTTTTGCGATTTCTATTTCATCCATTACCTGATATGATTTTATCTCTTCATCTGTTGCTGGATTTATTGACTTTATCATCTTGCTACCCATTATATTTATTCCAAACTAATAAATGATAATATTTATGAAAAAACATTTTCGCTTTTTTGCTGCGAAAAATTTTATCCCATTTGCGTTTATATCTTTGTTTTTTCAATAACCTTGCGATTGGCATTAGGTAGGCAAGGTTTTGCACGCTAGGCTTTATTTACTTCACTCTTTTAATTACGACTAAAGTTTTATCATCACTGTAACTACCGTTATTAGAAAAAGAAATTAGAGCATCTAAAATCTTATAAGTGATTTCCTTTGGCGATAAATGTTTGTTTTGCTGTAAAATGTCGCTGATCCTTTTTTCGCCATACCCTTCAAATGTACTGTTTGTGGAGTCAACTACACCATCGGAAAAAATTAGTAAAACATCTCCCAATTGAAAATTTATATTTTCAATAGTGTATTTTGCATTTGGAGTTGGTCCTAAAACTGGACCGGTTGGATTTAAGTAAATAATTTCTTCCGAATCGTGTCGTAAAAACATCGGTGGATTATGGCCAGCATTGGCATAAAGAAATAACCCGCTTTGGTCCGTGGATAATTCACCGTAAAAAAGAGATGCGAATTTATCATCTGCAAATATCTTATTAACGAGGGAGTTCATTCGCTTCATCAGCAAAGCCATTTTGATTTCAAAGTTACATGCCATCCTTAGCGCACCTGAGATATACATTGCCTCGGCTGCAGCGCTTACGCCTTTACTGGCAGCATCTCCCACAGTTACACCGAGTAAATTCTTGTCTTTCCCTATTTCAAGATAATCGAAAAAATCACCTCCAACAATTTCTGCAGGGTCGGTTATTCCGAACAATACATAATTATGAAAATAATATTCATGCTCAGGTAAAATACTCTTTTGAAGCTCGCGTGCTTTGTCTATGTCTGCTCTCAATGTATTAGCACGATGTAAAGATCTTATCTGATTTATTTGCGAAGTAAGTGCCGTCGCAATTATATTCAGCGTTAAACGTAGATCTTCATTAATTTGTTCCGAATTCAACGCTAGTAAATATTCATAATACAATTTTCCATTAACACGAATCTTAGAACCCACACCCGAAGCGGAATATTGGAATATACCTATGCCCCGTAAAAATTCATTAGTTTCATTTCCAAGAATAGTTCTTTCTTTTGCAATCAAATCAAATAAAGGGTAATCCGTAATTTTAACGCGGAACATAGGAACAATTTTTTCAAGGCTGCCGGTTTGATAGAGCAAAATATAATCCCCCTCTATAGCATCAAGCTGCCATATCCTTCCACCGGTTACTTTGATATTTTCATGCTCAATTATTTGGTTAAGCACTGAAACTAGCATCTCTTTTTCGGATAAGAATTTTTGAGATGCAATTGCTTCAACTGTTTTGTGTAATCCTTTTTGATCCATAATTCCCATATATAATTTTTTCAAGCATTTGTTTATTACAATATTTTTTTTGAACCGGGCTTAATCAACGGAATGCCTTTCTTGCATAGTTCGCATTCATCAGCCGGAAAAGATATTGCATCAATTTTCATCGCGCTTGTTTGCGGAAATCTAAAATCTACTTTTCCGTTGCTTCGGTCAACTATAAAACCCACTCCTTGAACAATTGCGTTATTACTTTTTACAATGTCGATTACTTCAAATACTGAACCTCCGGTTGTAACAACATCTTCGCATATTAAAACTTTCTCTCCTTCTTTAAGTGAGAATCCTCTTCGAAGCAATAAAGCTTTATCTTCTCGTTCTGCAAAAATAAATTTCTTATTTAACTGACGTGCGACTTCTTGACCAACTACAATCCCGCCGATAGCCGGCGCAATTACCGTATCAATTTCAAAAGACTTAAAATAACTTGCAATAATCGCACTTAATAATTCGTTGTATTTTGGATATTGCAAAACTTTAGCGCATTGGAAATAAACATTGCTGTGCCGCCCTGAAGTCAACAAGAAATGACCTTCAAGCAATGCTTCTGTTTCCTTAAATAGTTGAAAAACTTCTTCTTCGTTAAAGCTCATCTAAAAATTCCTCCATTTCCGAAGCAGCGCGTTTGTCACCCGCTTCTCTCGCTTTTATGATTCCTTGATTAAATAAATATTTTGCTTCTTCAATATTATTCTGATTTGATTTAAGAATGGCATACTGCATATAAGCAGGTACATAATTTGGGTCCGATTCTAATAGTGTCTTAAAATACTTCTCGGCATTAATAAAATCTTTTTTAGCAACATACTCAAGCGCAATTCCATATTTTGTAAATGAATCGTTAGGATTCTGATTCAACAAATTCAAAAGAGCTTCAAGCCTATTTGTCATCCGGCAATTATTTCAATTTTATTTGCAAGATTAAAATCGTTCGAAGTAACACCGCCCGCGCTGTGTGTTGAAAGAAATATCTTTACTTTATTCCATGAATGAATTAATATATCAGGATGATGATCCATCTTTTCAGCTTCAATGCCTATCTTGTTTACAAAATCAAGAGCGCCGCTAAAATCCTTCAATTTAAATTCCTTTTCAATTTTATTTTCAGAAAAAATCCACCCGCTTAAAGATTTTAGATTTTCATCTATTTCAACCCTCGTCAGTGTTACCATAGTTTCTCCGTGATTAAATGTTTAACGAAAAAAAAGCGTATCAAATAAAGTTAATACGCTTTTTAATTTATTGTTTCACAAATCATCCAAGGGTTACGATTCTGTTGTGTCGCTTTTTTCTTTTTCCTCATGTGGAGAGTCCAAAGCGCTATCATCTTCAATAAATACTATTTCATCAGTGTTTTCAAAATGCTTGGCTATAATTTTGGAACCTTCCTTAAATGAGCCGCGAAGTATCTCTTCGGCGATCATATCTTCAATATATTTTTGAATTGCTCGTCGTAAAGGTCTAGCGCCGTATTTCTGATCAAAACCTTTATCGACAAGAAAATTCTTGGCGGAATCCTCCATCTGTAATTCCAATTTATTCTCATGCATATTGTAATATAAGTCTTTAAGCTCGATGTCGATAATTTTAAGAATATCTGACTTCTCTAAATTTCTAAATACAATAGTTTCGTCAACACGGTTTAAAAATTCCGGGTTGAATAATTTTTTCATTGCATCTTCAACTGTATTCTTAAGGCTGGAATATTTATCCGCCTCATTTTCGCCTCCGAAGCCAAATGAGCCTATATTTTTTATATCACGCGCTCCGATGTTGGTTGTCATTATGATAATTGCATTTCTGAAATCAACCTTCCTTCCAAGGCTGTCTGTAAGCACTCCGTCATCAAGTACCTGCAAAAGAATGCTGAAAATATCGGGATGTGCTTTCTCTATTTCATCGAATAGAACTACA
>JAJYCM010000094.1 GCA_021778375.1 Bacteroidota bacterium | reverse complement strand
AAAAAAATTTGTAAAGATATTAGATATAGGTACAGGCAGCGGAAATATTTCCGTTGCCTTAGCGAAGTTTCTCCCGGAGGCTTTAATAGTTGCAATTGATATTAGCGAAGACGCTCTACTAATTGCAAGAGAAAATGCAAAACATAATAATACTGCCGATAGAATTCAATTTCTTAAACATGATATTTTAGCTGATATGGCATTAGCTGATAATAATTTTGATGTAATTGTTTCTAATCCTCCCTACGTTACTATAAACGATTATGCAAATCTCGATAACGAACTAAAAAACTACGAGCCTACAATAGCATTGACGGACCAAGCTGATGGTTTAAGCTTTTATAGAGTAATTACTTCAAAGGCAGCCAATTATCTTAAAAATAACGGTAAGTTATTTTTTGAGATCGGGCATTGCCACTCTCTCCAAGTGAAAGAATTATTATCGTCTAATAATTTTAAGAATATTCGAATTATAAAAGATTATCAAAATATTGATCGGGTTATGATAGGAGAGTTGCTTTGAGAGCTGTTGTTCAGAAGGTGTCTGAAGGAGGAGTTTATATTGACTCTATAAATATTCATGAGGAAATTAAGAAGGGAATTGTGATTTTGCTGGGAATTAAATACAGCGATACCCTTATAGATGTCAAATTTGTGGCAGACAAATGTTGCAATCTTCGTATATTTTCGCCAAAAGATCAACCACTTTTACTCAAAGATTATTCCGAAGATGAAGAGAATAAAATGAATTTGTCTTTGAAAGATATTAACGGGGAAGCTTTAATCGTCTCGCAATTTACTGTATATGGCGATACATCCCGCGGTAATCGCCCGAGCTTTACAGATGCAGCAAAACCGGAATTTGCAAATGAGCTTTATGAAAAATTTTTATTGAGAGTAAAGGAAAATATAGGCGAGCATAATGTCAAGAGCGGTATCTTTAAGACAATGATGTCAGTGAAAATAATTAACGATGGACCCGTTACCTTAATTGTCGATTCAAAATAAGTTTAAGCTTTTGCTATCTGTCTTTTATAAACTATTAAATGGTAAATCTCTTGGACCATGTTTTAATGATATTTATAGACGGAGTGGGAATTGGAAACGAAGATTATCAAAACAATCCATTTTTTAAGTATCCATTTAAAACCTTTACTCAAATATTCGGGAAAACTCCCTCAATTAAAGACCAGGTTATCGAATCAAACAATTCCTTTATCTTCCCGGCTGATGCTCGTTTAGGAGTTGAAGGTTTTCCGCAAAGCGGTACTGGACAGACAGCTATCTTCTGCGGTGTCAATGCACCCAAAATCGTTGGAAAACATTTTGGCCCGTATCCTTATTCAACTCTCTTGCCTATAATTCAGGAGCAAAATATATTCAAATACTTTCTAAAGAAAAATAAAAAAGTATTTTTTGCAAACGCATACCCGAAACCTTTTTTTGATTATCTTAAATCCGGTAAACCAAGACTTAGCGTTACTTCATTAAGCTGCAGGTTCAGCGGAGTTAGACTAAACCATGCTACCGATGTTAAAAAGGGTAAGGCATTAACTGCAGAAATTACAAACGAAAAATGGAATCAGAAATTAGGCTACACACTGCCGGTCATTAAATCTGAGACCGCAGCCAGACGTCTGTTAAAAATTGCTTTTCAAAATTCTTTCACTCTTTACGAATATTATCTTACTGATTACATCGGACACGGTAGACATGAAGGGGATATTGAGCCCGTCCTTAACACTTTGGATGAATTCTTATTTGCAATTTTATCTGAAATGGATCGATCAAATACTACTTTATTGATTTGTTCCGATCACGGTAATGTCGAAGATTTATCTATAAAGACACATTCACTGAACCCTTCCTTAACAATAAGCGCAGGTAAGTATGGGAAATATTTATTTGACACTATCAAAGACATTTCCCAAATTAAAAAGGCAATTATCGAGATAAGCCGATGAAGGATTATCCATTGATAAAGGTGGCTATCCTTTTTATCGCCGGAATAATTTTAAACAAATTTATTTCATTTACATTCACTACTTATTTGATTCTGGCTTTAATAACTTTAATCTTACTTATTTCAATAATGGTTTTTGATAAACAAAGTAAAAGAAAAAATATGTTGAGTATTATTTCTTTTATTGCTGTCATCGGAACAGGCAACGCTGTCGAATCTATTTCACTTAGTAACCAAAAAATTCTTCCTTCAAATATCAATTACGTTAAAAATGTTACTGCATATGGAAAGATTTCAAATATTGAACTAAATAAAGAAAAAGGGATTTTATTCGAATTAAGTATTGATTCTCTTAGGTCTAATAGCTTTTCATCAAATCTAAAAACTAATATCCTTTGTAGGTTGAAAGATAATTCAAAACGGAATATTGATTCGGTTTATGCTTCAATTGACCCGGGCAATTTTATAAAAATTACAGGTAATTATTCCATGGGTAGAAACCGGAGAAACCCCGGTGAGTTTGACTATAACAATTATCTTAATTCCAAAGGCATAAGCGGAGTATTAAATTCCTACAGTGTTAAGGATTTCTTTTTGCTTAATCAGAACAAAGATAAAGTAAAATCAACAGTTTTCTTGATGAGAAAAAATCTTAATGCAACTATTTCTACATTGTTTGCACCGCAAACCGCAGCATTAGTTAAAGGGCTGCTATTGGCAGACAGAAGTGAAATAGATCAGGACGCAAAAGTAGATTTTATTAATTCCGGAGTAATACACGTACTTGCTGTTTCGGGTTTACATGTAGGCTTCATAGTAATAATTTTTATGTTCTTATTCGGAAGACTAAATAGGTATATAGGTTCAATACTAACTATAGTAGGATTAATTATATTTATGATTATTACTGGCATGCCCGCATCGGTTGTAAGAGCTGTTATTATGTCGATTGCTTTCATAATTTCTTTGTTAACTAATAGAAGCACAAACATCTTTAATTCTTTGGCGTTGGCTGCTCTGGTGATTCTTCTATTTTATCCCAACGAATTGTTTAGCCCCGGGTTCCAGTTATCTTTTGCGGCAGTTTTTTCAATAGCAGCAATTTATCCTTATCTTCGCGAAAAAATAGTGAATCTAAAGATTCACTCAAACGTCTTTAAAAGTCTCCTTTTGTTTTTTGCAGTTTCATTATCCGCACAATTAGGAACTCTTCCGTTTACGCTTGTTTACTTTAGTAAACTATCTTTGGTAGCACTGCTCGCTAACTTAATTGTTATTCCCACTATAGGTGTAATAGTTGGAATTTCCTTTTTTACTTTAACCTTAACTTTCTTTTCACCCTTTTTTGCCTCTCTGTCTGCCGCAGCAAATAACTTAACAACCTCTTTTATTTTTGAATTTGTTAAGCTAACAGGTAGATTCCAATATTCATTTTTGTGGATTAGTAATTTTACTCTACTCGATTCTCTTATCTTTTATTTCTTCCTTATCGTTTTCTTTCTCTTTATGAATAAGTTTTCCACCTTCTTTTCCAGAACCATCCTTGTGTTATTAGTATTTCTAAATATTATTGTATATAGTTCGTTAGACCATAAAGATATTCTATCTAAGAACCTTTTTAATGTTTATGCTATTGATGTAGGGCAGGGGGATTCATTTCTTCTGCAATTCCCAAACGGCAAGACTGCTTTAGTAGATGCCGGCATGGCTTCGTTTGATTTCGACAACGGAGAAAAAATAATCGCCCCGCTGCTGAATCAACTTAACATCAATAAAATCGATTATGCGTTTATCTCTCACTTTGATGCTGATCATTATGGCGGAATAGTTTCCCTTATTGAAAAAAACAAAATAGAGAAGGTGTTCATTCCTGAAATCGATTCGGCATTAATAAAGGAAATTAAGTTTCAACAATTTCTTATTCACAGAAAAATACAGTTTGAGCATTATTCGAAAAAATGTTTTACAGTTGGTAATTCTAAAATTTATATTTTAAATGATCGCCCAAGACTTGATACAAAAAAAACAACTTCTAATAACAAAAGTGGAATAATAAAAATCGTATACGGTAAAACTAGCATTCTATTTACTGGTGATGTTGATGCGAAAGGAGAAAAATATTATGCAGACACATATGGAAGCTTTTTGAATTCAGATGTCCTAAAAATATCTCATCATGGAAGTAATTTTTGTTCAAGCGAAGAATTTTTATGCTGTGTAAAACCAAAAATTAGTTTGATAAGTGTCGGAATTAAAAATAAATTTGGTCATCCTTCTTATGAAGTTTTAAAACGACTGGAGAGACATAAATCAAAAGTTATACGGACAGACAAACAAGGCGGGATTTTGCTTAAGTCAGACGGAGAACGATTTTCCCGGGTCGACTGGGAAAGTTGAACTGAACTGGATTTTTATTAATAAAGAAAACAAAGGTTGACGTGAATATTAAAAAATGTATTGGAATACTTGGAGGCGGACAGCTAGCCCGAATGTCGGCTTATCAGGCTTTTAAGCTTGGTTTTGATGTTGCAATATTAGAGAAACAAAAGAATTCTCCCGCAGGTCAATTGACAAAAAAAGAGTATGTTGGTTGGGTTGATAATGAAGCTATTCTTAAGGAATTCTCAAAGCAGTCTGATATAATTACTTTGGAGAATGAATTTATAGATTCTGAAAAATTGCATTACATAGAGACCCTGGGAAAGAAAGTAATACCATCATCAAAAACTATCTCTTTAATTCAGGATAAATATATTCAAAAAAAAACTCTTGAACGAAATGGAATTCCGGTTCCGAAGTTTGTGAAATGTAATTATGAAAATCTTTATAAGGATGTTTCTTCTGTACTTGGTAAAAGGTTTGTTCTAAAGTCCCGAAAGATGGGCTATGATGGTTATGGCAATGCGCTTGTGAAAAATATTGATTCTTTTAATGCAGGCTTGAAGAAGCTTGCATCGCGTGGCGGTGAAGTCTATGCGGAAGAGTTCGTTGACTTTGCAGTGGAGCTCGCAATAATGATTGTTAGAACTAAAAAGGAAATTAAAGCTTATCCGGTTGTCCAAACGATTCAGGAAAATCATATTTGTAAAACTGTGATTGCACCGGCGCAGATTTCAAAAAAACTAACAAAGTTTTCTGAAGGGATCGCAATTTCTGCAGTCGAGGCGGTAAGCGGTTATGGCATTTTTGGAATCGAAATGTTTCTTACAAAAGATGAAAAGATTTTAGTAAATGAAATGGCTCCGAGACCTCATAATTCTGGGCATTATACAATTGAAGCTTGTGTGACCTCCCAGTTTGAAAATCATATCCGTGCAGTTTTAGGTTTACCTCTTGGCTCAACCGAAATGTTAAGACCCTTTGCGGTAATGATTAATCTTCTAGGCAAAAAAAACGGAGATGGTATTGTTCGGAATTATAATAAAGCCTTTGCCGATGACAATGCACATCTTCACATTTATGGTAAAGAAAAATCACGGGTTGGAAGAAAAATGGGGCATCTGACTATTTTAGGAGATAACCTCTATCAAATTTTAAGGCGTGTGAAAGAAATTGAGAAACAAATAATAATTTAAACATGAAGAAGAAAATTATGAAACACAATAACCCACTAGTCGGAATAATCATGGGCAGCGATTCTGATCTTCCGGTAATGAATGAAGCCGCTCTTGTGCTTGACGAATTTGAGATTATTTACGAAATAAAAATCGTATCTGCGCATAGAACCCCAAACTTAATGGCAGAATATGGAGCTTCTGCTCACGAGAGAGGAATTAAAGTAATAATTGCAGGAGCAGGCGGTGCTGCTCATTTGCCGGGTATGACTGCCTCTCATTCTCCTCTCCCCGTAATTGGTGTACCCGTAAAATCAAAGTCTCTTGACGGTATGGATTCGCTTCTTTCAATTGTCCAAATGCCTGGAGGTGTTCCGGTAGCAACTGTGGGAATCAACCAGGCTAAAAACGCGGGTATACTTGCGGCACAAATTATTTCTGTTTGCGATAAGAGTCTTCAAAAAAAAATAATTAACTACAAAAAGAAATTAGCTGAGGAATCTTTGAAGAAAAATGATCAATTAAAGAAGATGAGAAAAAAATAAAATTAAACCGGCAATATTTCTTTGATTGCTACTTCATTTCTAATTTGATAACTTTGCAACCAATATTTCTAATAAAAATTATAGAAAATGTATGAAACTCTCTATTATATCCGCACTCATTTTAGCCTTTGTTTTATTCGGTTGCAGCAAAAAAACTGATCAGAATTATTTAGATTTGGGCAATGCAAGTATTGGACAAAAAAATTATGACGCAGCGCTAGAATCATTTGAGAAATTGGTAGATCATTATCCCGAAAGTCAATTAGCCCCCCAGGCAATATTTAAGATGGCGACTCTTTATCAAAATTTCATGATTAAAAAAATACCTTCGACAAATCAAAATTTAACTCCGGATGAATCGTTGCGACGTGCTGTTTTACTCTTTAGAAGTGCTTATGATAAATATCCTCAAAGCGATATTGCCCCTAAGTGTTTATTTCTGTCCGGATTTATTCAAGCAAATGATCAGAAAGATTATAAGAATGCAACTTTGACCTTTAACCTTTTTTTGAAGCAATTTCCTAATAATGAATTAGCAACATCCGTAAAAGAAGAATTAGAGAATATGGGACTAACTCCGGAAGAAATTCTTCAGCGGAAAAAAATGGCTGGCAAATAATGCAAGAATCTTCAAATGATTACCGGAAATATTTAAACCCGGCGGTCATTTCAAAATTAAATTCATTAGAGCTTCGAGCAAGATTAGTAGTTGAAGGCTTTATGGTTGGACTTCATAAAAGCCCATACCATGGCTTCAGCGTTGAGTTTACTCAACATAGACCTTATATGCAGGGCGATTCGGTGAAGGATATAGACTGGAAAGCCTATGGGAAAACCGAAAGATTTTTTATTAAACAATATGAAGAAGAAACTAACTTAAAAAGTTATATCCTGTTAGACTCAAGTAAGTCGATGGGTTATTCTTCCGGAACAAATATATCAAAGTTAGATTATGCAATAACTTTGGTTGCGGGTTTAAGCTATCTGATGATAAAACAGCAGGATGCTGTAGGTCTGTCGCTTTACTCCGAAACAATTGACAAATATTTCCCTCCCAAAACCAGCAGAGCTTATCTTCAAGAAATGTTGAAAAGTCTTAGCTCTTTAACTCCGTCCAATAAAACCAACACGGCTACTTCCTTAAACATCATTGCAGAAAAAATTAAGAGGAGAGGCTTAGTCATAATTTTTTCTGATTTTTTTGATGATATAAACTCAATCCTAAAAGCTCTGAAACATTTCCGGTACCAAAAAAATGAAGTTATAGTCTTTCAGATTCTTGACCCGATTGAAAGAAGTTTTGCATTTGGAAATGACGCAGTATTTAAGGACTTAGAGACCGAAGATGAAATTACTACACAACCTTACCAAATTCAAAAGGCTTACCGGGAATCAATGGAAAGCTTTCTAAACAAGATTAAAACGGAATGTCTAAATTCAAATATTGAGTACAATCTTATTGAAACTTCTATGCCGTTTGACAAAGCGCTTTTTAGCTATATTCAAAAAAGAAGCAAATTATTTTAACTCAGGTTTGTTATATTTAATCTTCAAAACATTTTTTTAATTTCGTCAAAATATCTTTGTGAATATTTTTCTGCAGAAACCTGTGTCTTTGCTTCTGTTATTATTCTTATTATAGGTTCGGTGTTTGATTTTCTGAAATGTACCCAATGATCGTCAAAATCAATCTTTAATCCGTCTTCGTTATTTATCTTTTCATCCCGGTACTTTTCTAAAAGATGCCTGATTATTTCATCCGGTTGTGAATTACCCAAATCAATCTTTTTCTTTGCAATAAAATAGGAAGGCAAAGATTTTTTTAAATCAGAAATTGTCCCGCCGAATTCTGTTAAGTGCTGAAGCGTAATTGCAATACCGACTAGCGCATCACGACCAAAATGCAATGCGGGATAAATCACTCCGCCGCTTCCTTCCCCGCCTATTACTGCATCGACTTCCTTCATTTTTTTTACGACATTTGCTTCTCCTACCGGCGACCTGAATACCTTTTGACCATACTCTGCAGCTACATCTTCTACAGCTCTCGTTGTTGATAGATTGACAGCTACATTTCCTTTCTGCTTAGACAAAATGAATTTTACGGCTTGAGTAATTGTGTTTTCTTCCCCGAAAGGTTTCCCCTCATTCGTAATAAGCACTAATCTGTCAACGTCCGGATCAACCACAATACCAAGATCAGCTATGTTAAATGCGACTGCTTTCATTGTTTCTGTTAAATTTTCAGGCAAAGGCTCAGGAAGGCGGGGGAAAATGCCTGTTCGTTCACAATTCATTTCTATTACTTCACAACCAAAATCTTTTAGAAGATTGGGAATTACATAAACTCCGGCGCCGTTAACACAATCTACTACGACTTTAAATTTTCGTTTTCTTATTTCATCTATTCTTAAAAATCCTAAATTTAAAACATCGGTTACATGTCTTTTTAATCCTTCTTCAAAATATTTTAAGGTCCCAAGCTCATTCCAACTTTTGAAGGTTTGACAAGTATTTAAGACCTTCAGCATTTCATTGTTTTGCTCTGGAGTCATAAATTGACCCGTATTATTCAGTAACTTCAAAGCATTCCATTGATTAGGATTATGACTTGCTGTGATTGCTATTCCGCCGTCAGCTGATAAAGTTTTCACCGCATATTGAACCGTCGGAGTCGGGCAAATTCCAATTACTAATACATCTAATCCTTTTGCTAATAGAGTTCCGGTAACAATTGATTGGACCATCTCGCCGGAAATTCGCGCATCTCTACCGACGACGACTTTTCCCTTTCCAATAAAATCTGCATAGGCTGAAGTGTATTTTACTATTGTGTCCGGGTCAAGCCCATCGCCGACTATTCCACGAATACCTGAGATACTAACCATTAAAGTAGGCATTTATCCTCCCGTCTGAATTATATTAATGACTAAAGAATTAATTATGTTAGGACTAAGGAAAAAAATTTTATACAAACGACTTTTACACGATGCTTAAGAAATCAAAAACGGTATCAAAAAGAATTTCAAAAGTGAATGAACTCTTGATCCAAAAATATGGAATACCATTCCGTCCTCAAAATCCGCCAG
>JAJYCM010000093.1 GCA_021778375.1 Bacteroidota bacterium | reverse complement strand
TTTTTTCTTATATGAAATTTTTAAATTAGACGCAATTTCCGTTAAACCGCATCCGGCTTTCTTCTTTCAAAGACTTGGCTATGTTTTATTTCTGCTGGGATTATGCTGGTATTATGCTGAGAAACGCCAAACAAGAACTTCATTTGTTCTTGATATAGGAAGAGAATCATTATTGGTTTACTGGCTTCATCTACAAATCCTCTACCGTCATGTTTTAAACGGTCAAAATATTGCCTCGATTTATGGTGGAACTTTTAACGTCTTGCAAGCTGTTTTATTCACAATTGCACTTGCAATCGCAATGATTATTGTCGCTAAAATTTGGGGCGCAATCAAAAGTCGGTATAGAGACTTTTCTTCTAGACTAACACTAACGGTCATTGTTGTCTGCATCGTGATATTTTTTATCTATTGAAATAAATCTAAATGAAAAATATAACTTCGTTCGGTGAAATCTTGTTTGACGTTTATCCGGAATATAAAAAACTCGGAGGGGCTCCGTTTAATTTTATTTATCATATTAAGAAATTAACAGGATACGGAAATTTTATAAGCAGAATTGGTAACGATCAAGCTGGCAATGAGATAGTGAACTTAATGATAAATCACGGTATGCCCACTAAGTATCTCCAGATTGATAACGAACACCTAACCGGATCCGCGAACGCTAACCTTGACGAGAATAAAGTTCCTCACTGGGATATTTCGTTAAACCGATCTTATGACTTTATAGAAAATATACAAATTCTTACTAGTCTTATCGAAGAAGAAACCGATTGTCTATATTTTGGGACGTTGGCCCAAAGAGGGGAGCAGTCAAGAAAGACTCTAAACTCTTTTTTTGGTAAAAAAATAAAATATTTCTGTGATTTGAATCTTCGTCAAAATTTTTATAATGCGGAAATAATTAAATCGTCTCTTAGCGCGGCTAATGTATTAAAACTAAACAGCGATGAATTACGAATTGTTCGTAATCTACTTTTGATAAATAAAGCCGATGAATTTCAATTGGCAAAAATTCTTTCAGAATATTTTGAAATCGATTTGGTATGCATTACTCAAGGTGAAGAGGGTGCAATGCTTTATAAAGATGGAATAATGAATCATTACAAGGGTGTAGTTGAAAACGTAGTGGATACTGTGGGCGCTGGTGATGCTTATGCGGCAATGCTATGCCTTGGTTACTTGAATAGATGGGGCTTAGAAAAAACAAATAAACTTGCCTCTGAGTTTGCCGGAAAAATTATAATGGTGAATGGGGCTCTTCCCGAGAATGATTTTTTATATGATAAATATATACAAAAAGATATTTTATCATAACATTAATTATATCATCCTTTGCTAAGAAAAAGGGTTTGTGTCGGATAAGCAAATTCTATTTTCCTGGTATTAAACTCATCAAATATTTTCAAGTTAATCGCTTGTTGCGCATCCATAAATTTTGTGTAATCAGAACTATTCACATAATAAACTACTTCAAAATTCAAACTTGAGTTTCCTAGTGTTGTAAAATGCCCTCTATCAAAAGTAATTTCTGGCTGGGCTTCAATTATTCTTTTAACAATTGCCGGAATTTCTTTCAATTCTTCCACTGAAGTTTGATAAGTTACCCCAAGACTAAGCACTACTCTGCGTTTTTCCATTCTTTTGTAATTGTGAATGCGCGAATCGGTAAGGTCAGTATTAGAGAATATTAATTGCTCTCCGCCGAGACCTCGCAGACGTGTAGTTTTAATTCCGATCCGCTCAACAGTCCCGGTCTTATCACCGACAGTTATTGCATCTCCAATTTCAAAGGGACGATCAAAAAATATTACAAGATAGCTGAACAGATCTTTCAGCACGGCTTGGGAGGCTAACGCTATTGCTATGCCGCCGATGCCCAATCCGGTAACTACCGCGGATACTTTAAATCCCAGATTATCTAAAAGAAAAACAAATCCTATTACCCAGACCAAAAAAGAAATTAGCGATGATATTCCTTTAAGCTGCTTAAACTTTTCGGCGCCGCCTTCTTGCCGATTAAGATAAGTAGAAAAAAAATATTGAAGCGAGGCGATAATTAATTTGATAATCAGGAAGGTTAAGATAATTGTAGAAATAACATCAAACGCATGTATAAAGTCCCGGTTTAATTGTAATGTTTTGAACGCAGAATAAAATGCTATATAATAAAGAAAAGGAATAACTAATTTTTGTATCCCTTTAACTAATGGCAGCTGTAAGGTAGTGTTAGTTTTTTCCGTCCATGATTTAATTCTGTTAAGAACAATTTTCTTTAAAATGTAAATTATTAAAATTCCAAAAAGGAAAACTATCAGGAAGGTTAAATAATGAAAGATCGTATTTCCAAAATACGATCTGTTTAGAAATTCTTGCATAGTAAAATCCTATTATACCAGATATTAAATAGAATATTTTTCAATGATTTCATTCGGTATTCGCATCGGTCTGCCTGTTTTTAGAGAAACCATTGTATAAATGAGATGTCCTTCTGCGGCAATTTTCTCAGTTTCTTTTTTTATTATCCAAAAATTTACTTTTGATTGCGCTCCATTGACAGAGTCTACTTGCGTTCGCACTATTATTTTATCGTCAAGCTTAAGAGAACGCTTATATTCAATGTGTGTAACACTTACGACCCAATTAAAATTAAGTCTATGAAAATCTTCCATTGACATTTTATAGTCTTTTAACATCTGTTCATAACGTGCAGCCAACACAAAATCTAAATACTTTGTGTTGTGAACATGATTATTTAAGTCTATATCATCAGGTCGAATTTTTATTTCAGATTCAAAGGCAGAATACATTGTGCAAATCTAAATAAATTTTATTTATTATGACGCTTTTTAAGGTTTTTTACAATCTCCTCAAAATCAATGTCTTGCTCAGCAAGCATTACAAATAAATGGTAAATTAAATCCGATGTTTCGTTAATGATTTCATTCTTGTCGCGATTTTTAGCGGCAATTACTGTTTCGATAGCTTCTTCACCAACTTTCTGGATTATCCTGTTTGTTCCTGAATTGAATAAACTCGTTGTGTAAGAATTTTCAGGCTGTTCAATTTTTCTTTTCTTAATTAAATCAAATAATTCATTTAAGAAATGTAATTGCGAATCTTTCTCTATACCGAAACATGAATATTTTCCAGTGTGGCAAGTATTGCCGTCTGGCACAGCATAAATAAGAAGAGTATCGTTATCGCAGTCAGGTTTAATTTCAATAAGGTGAAGAAAATCCCCAGAGGATTCTCCTTTCGTCCAAAGTTCATTTCTTGTTCTGCTGAAAAATGTAACAAGTTTAGTTTCGATAGTTTTCTCAAGGGCAGTTTTATTCATAAAACCTAGCATTAAAACTTTGTCGCTGCTTTTATCGACAACAATTGCGGGGATAAGCCCGTTTAATTTTTCAAAATTTAATTCCGGTAAATTTATTTTATCCACGATTTTTCCTGTCTAAATTCTTACTGTAATTCCGTTATTGCCTAAATAGCTTTTTAATTCTGCTATCGGCAGAATATTAAAATGAAAAAGACTTGCGGCAAGGCACGCGTCAACATTCGCCAATTTGAATGCATCTAAAAAGTCCTCTTTCTTCCCAGCACCTCCGGAAGCAATTACAGGAATTGAAACACTTGATGCAAGGAGTTTTAAAAATTCGATATCGTAGCCATCTTTCGTTCCGTCTTTATCCATAGAAGTCAACAAGATTTCGCCGGCGCCAAGCTCTGCTGCTTTTTTGCACCAATCCAAGCCAACAAGATTGGTCTCTTCTCTTCCGCCATTTATATAAACCTTATATTCTTTTCCGTTATTCTTTATATCTATAGCAGCAACAATGGCTTGGCTTCCGAACCGTTTGGCTGCCTCCGAAATCAACTTCGGGCTTTTCACTATTGAAGAATTTAGCGATACTTTATCTGCGCCAGCTTTAAGTAAAGCTTCGATATCGTTTATTTCAGAAATTCCTCCTCCGACAGTAAATGGAATTCTAATTGCTTTTGCAACTTCACTTACAAGTGAAAACAAAGTCTTTCTTTTTTCGTTAGATGCTGTTATATCAAGGAACACCAATTCATCCGCTCCTTCTTTTGAATAGCGTGCTGCAAGTTCAACAGGAGAACCAGCATCAACTAAATTCACAAAGTTTGTTCCCTTCACAGCGCGTCCGTCTTTTATGTCCAGACAAGGGATAATCCTTTTACAAAGCAATTTTCGCCAACTCCTTCAAATCTATTCTATCTTCATAAATTGCTTTTCCGATAACCACTCCGTAAATATTTGTCTCTTTTAGATTTTTTACATCCTCAATATCTCTAATGCCGCCCGAAGCAATAAGTTCTATTTCCGGGAACCGTATTAGAATATTTTTATACAATTCCATATTTAAGCCGACGAGCATACCATCTTTGGAGATATCGGTGCATAGAACCTTTTTTACTCCAAGCGATAAACAATATTCTATGTGAGAATAAACCGATACCGAAGTTTTTTCAGTCCAGCCTGTTATTTTTACTTCATCGTCTTCTACATCAATTGCATTAACAATTTTTTCGGGTGAGTTGTTTTTAACGATTAATTCAAACTCATTTTTGTTTTTTACAGAAAGCGATCCGATTATTATATAATCGATTCCAGTAGAAAACAGTTCCGTGGCTGTTTTTACATCTCTTATTCCTCCACCAAACTCTATTTTGAGTTTCGTTTCAGTTTTAATTTTTCTGGCTATTTCGAGTGCGGTAAACTTTCCTGTTTTTGCTCCTTTCAAATCAACAATATGTACCATGCCAAAGCCGTGCGATTCATATAGTTGAGCTTGCTGGAATGGTGTGTTCCGGTAATAAGTGATGTTATTAAAATTGCCTCTTGTTAAGCGGACAATTTTGTTATCCAAAATATCTATGGCGGGAATTACTATCATATATCAATAAAGTTTTTTAATATTTTTAATCCGGCATCTCCTGATTTTTCCGGGTGAAACTGTACACCAAAAAAATTATCTTTTTCAAGCGAAGATGAAAAGTTAATTTCGTTGTTTGACATTGAGGTTGTAAACGGGCACACCGATAAGTAATAAGAATTTGCGAAGTAAAATCTTTCGCCGCTCTTTATACCGTTGAAGAGTTTACTTTCTTTTACAATTTCAATATCGTTCCACCCCATGTGAGGAACTTTTGTTTTTCTTTCATCAAATTTTTCTGCTGTTACGGAGAAAATTCCAAGACAAGTTACGTTTCCTTCTTTGGAAAAATCCGCCATCAACTGCATCCCAAGACAGATACCAAGCATAGGCTTTTTTACTATACGTAAAACAGTAAAAAGATTTAATAAATGAAGCTGCCTAATTGCGTAGGAAGCTTCTCCTACGCCCGGGAAAATGATTTTTTGTGCGCGGCATATTTCTGCTTCGTTACTTGTAATAATAAATTCCTGGTTAAGCTCTGTTAGTGCATTTGCAACCGATGCAACGTTACCTGCGCCGTAATCGATTAGTGCAATCATAAAACTCCTTTAGTTGAAGGAAGCGTTCCTTCGTTTCTTTCGTCTAGCCGGCAAGCTTCGTTTAATGATTTTGCAAAAGCTTTAAAGATTGCCTCAATTTTATGATGATCATTTTTCCCTTTTGCTCTAATATAGATATTTGCTTTTAAACCAGCTGAAAGTCCTCGAAAAAATTCTTCCGTCAACTCGGTCGGAAATTCTCCTACTTTTTCTCTCTCAAACTTGGATTTAAAATTTAGATATGATCTTCCGCCTAAATCAATAGCGCACCTCGCAATTGTGTCGTCCATGGGTAGAAAATATCCGTAACGTTTAATGCCCAGCTTCTCTCCAAGTGCTTCGCTTAATGCTTGTCCCAATGTTATTCCGACATCTTCAACTGTGTGGTGTTCGTCTACATTAAGATCACCTTTGACTTCGACTTTCAGATTAACATTTGAGTGTTTTGCAATTTGTTCTAACATGTGATCAAAAAAACCAATGCCTGTATTTATTTCGGCAATTCCTTTACCGTCAAGGGACAAATCTATTTTTATTTCAGTTTCTTTTGTTTTCCTGAATTTAGATGATGAACGGATTCTTGAGATAATGAGATCAACCGCTTTTTCGAAATTATTTATTTCCGTTTTGTCCCTTACCGTAATTGAATTTTTATTAGATGACTTCTCAACAGAAATAACAAATGAATTTTCATCCTTTTGTTGACTGTTACCAATTTTTATTCCCTCAATTTCCAAAATATGCTTTAATGTTTCGTCAGAAGATAAATCAAAATTCTTTACGGAAATATTAAGTCCTCTTTGCGAAAGTTTTTTAAGTCCGCTGATCAATCCCGTTGATGCAGGTAATTTTAACTCAAAAAATTTATTATCAATTATTACGTTGTACATTTTTAGTTGTTGTTTATAAAATATTTTTAATTGCATCCCAAAGTAAATCGTTCTCTTCTTTACTTCCAACAGATATTCTTAGACAACCTTCCAATTTGGGTTGACTGCTTCTATCCCTTACGATAATACCCTTATCCATTAATTTTTTTTGAACTTCTTTTGGACTTTTACATTTTATTAGAAGAAAATTTGCATCGGAGTCGGAAACATTTTCTATTCCCTTCAGAGTTTCAAGTTGATGCTTTAGTCTATCGCGTTCTGTTATTATGGATTGTATATATTCATCCTTAGTTTTAGAATTTAAAAACGCTTTACTTAATACATAACGAGTTAATGTGCTTATGTTATAAGGCGCTTTAACTTTAAATAATATTTTAATCAAATCGAAGTCTGCTATGCAGTAGCCAAGACGTATTCCCGCCAACCCCCATGCTTTGGAGAATGTCCTTAATATGACGAGGTTATTATATTTTTTCAATTCGTCAATGAGCGTTCCTTTTAATGAAAAATCAATATATGCTTCATCAACAACTATGATTGAATTATATCTTTCACAAAGCCTGGCTACGTCTTTTTTATTGAGAAGGTTTGCCGTTGGATTATTCGGCGAGCAGAGGAAAATAATTTTTGAGTTTGAATTATATACTTTTTCAATTTCATTAAAGTCTATTTGAAATTGATCAGTAAGAAGAACACTAATTGATTCAACGTTATTAATATCACTTGCTACTTTGTACATACCATAAGTAGGTTCAGGAATAATCACATTATCTCTACCCGGCTCACAAAAAATTCTAATAAGCAAATCGATAATTTCGTCAGAACCAACTCCAAAGAATAAACTTTCCCGTCTGATCGATAAATAGTCAGAAACAATCTTTCGTAAATCGTTTTGATGCGGATCCGGATAACGATTAAGGTCTAATCCTTCAATTTCGGTAAAGGTTGAGCCAAAACTGTTCTCATTTGCATCGAGCAAAATACCGTCACCTTCGTAAATATCCCTAGCCGATGTGTAAGGTTTAAGTTCTAAAATATTTTTTCTGACAAGTCTATTTATATCCATTATTTCATTCCGCTGTTCTAATTCTTACCGCATTCTTATGAGCAATTAATTCTTCAACTTCCGCTAATGTTTCAACCGTTCCTGAAATATTTTTAAGTCCCGCTTTGGAAAGTTTTTGAAAAGTCATTGACTTCATAAAAGTATCCACAGAAACCCCTCCATAAGTTTTAGCATAACCGTATGTTGGAAGGGAATGGTTAGTTCCAGATGCATAATCGCCAACGCTTTCCGGTGAATACTGTCCTACAAATACCGAACCTGCATTGATTATTTTTGACTTATATGACTCCGCATTATTAATATTTAAGATTAAATGCTCGGGAGCGTAGGAATTGCTGAAGCATATCGCATCATCAATATTTTCTACTATCAGAGCAAAAGATTTTTCCAAGGCTTTCTTTGCTATCTCTTTTCTCGGTAAATCTTCAAGTTGAGCGTTAATTGCTTTATTTATTTGATTAATAAGATTTTCCGATGTTGAAATCAAAACAACTTGTGAATCGGCGCCGTGTTCTGCCTGAGACAAGAGGTCGGCTGCAGCAAATTCAGGATTTGTATTTTCATCTGCAATTACTAAGACTTCGCTTGGACCTGCGGGCATATCAATGACGCTACCATCAAAATCAACACTTACAATTAATTTAGCAGTAGTAACAAATTGATTTCCAGGACCAAATATTTTATCTACTTTAGAAATGTTTATATCACCGTAGGCCATCAAACCAATCGCTTGTGCACCTCCAATTTTGTAAAACTCATCTATTCCGCAGAGTCGTGCTGCAAAAAGAAGCGGGAAATTTAGTTTTCCTTTTTTACCTGGAGAACAAACAACAACCCTTTTACAGCCTGCTAATTGGGCAGGAATTCCGAGCATCAGCATTGTACTTGGAAGAACCGCGCTTCCGCCGGGTATATATAAACCTACATTTTCAATAGCCCTAAATTCTCTTGAACACTTAATTCCTTCCATTGTTTCGATTTCATAAGACCGAGGTATTTGCTTGGAATGGAATTTCCTTATGTTTTCTGCTGCCGTTATAATTGCCTTCTTAATTTTACTATCCAACTTCTTTTCGGCTTCTTCAAATTCTTGCTGAGTTACCCTCATTTCATTACCTATGAATCCGTCAAATTGTTTTGCATATTTCAACGCAGCGCTTAAACCATTTTGTTTGATATCCAAAAGAATAGGTTTAACGATAACCGAAAATTTTTCAACCTCAATTGTGGGACGTTTCAGCAGATTTTGCTTTTCTAAATTCGAAAGCTTTTGATAAAAATAAGTTTTCATAAAATCATATTCTCAATTGGAAGTAAAAGTATCCCGGAAGCACCGGCAGTCTTCAATTCTCCGAAGATTTCCCAAAAGGTATCTGACGGAATTACTGCATGTACAGCCAGCAAATGTTCATCGGCTAGGTGGAGAACAGTAGGGCTTTTTAACGAAGGAATTATCCTGATAATTTCATCAAGAGAATTCTTAGGGATATTCATCATCAAATATTTTGAGGATCGTGCTTTCAGAACTGAACGAATTCTACCAAGAAGATCATTTATGATTACACTTTTGTTATTACCATTGCTCGAAGAGATCAACACCGCTTCGGAATCAAAAACTTTAAATGACTTTTTAAGCTTGTTCATCATTAATGTATTGCCGGTAGAGACAATATCACAAATTAAATCCGCAATGCCGAGTGACGGAGCTATTTCTACAGAGC
>JAJYCM010000092.1 GCA_021778375.1 Bacteroidota bacterium | reverse complement strand
GTCTTGCGGCTAAATTATTGGGCTTGGTTCCATCGGTTATTTTTGGCGGTAGTATGACTCTAATTGTTGTCGCAGTTATGCAAACATTTGCACCTAAATTAAGAAAATTAAAGTTGTAAGATGGTTTGCGGCTAGCTAAATTATGAAATCTTATTTAGTCATTAACTGTTTTATGGAAATAATATTAAGATTTTCAAATTGAGATGAGTTCGGATGTATTTTATTAATGATCACTTCATGATGGAATGGTATAGACTAATTTTTCATAAAAAAGCCGTCCTAAATTGAACGGCTTTTCTGTTTAGATTATATTGTTCCGATCAACTGCACCCTGAAGTAGAGCCGCAAGTCATACATTTTAAACAAGTACCATTTCTTACCATGGTCATACTTTGGCACTCTGTGCAAATATCGCCGGTGTAGCCGCGTTCTATTGCCTGTCTTACCTTTATTTGCATTGTCGTTTGATGATTCGGCATTTTGTGAAATTTTTCTTCGCTTGAAGAAAGAGAATAATTATAAGTTTGAACGTTATCTCTGTCGAGTTCAACTAACCGTTCACTGACAACTTCTTCGCTTTCAAATTCAGGCTCGACAAGTTTTTTTACAATACCGGGAGAAGCTTTGGATTTTTGTTCGTCTGGTTCTACATGGGCAAGGTCGTGTCTTCCTAAATAAGTAACGGCTAATTCTCTAAATATATAATCGATAACTGAAGTAGCCATTTTAATTTTATCATTTCCTGCTACAATTCCACTCGGTTCAAACCTTGTAAAAACAAAAGCATCTATAAATTCTTCAAGCGGTACGCCGTGCTGCAATCCAAGGGAGATAGAGATTGCGAAGCAGTTAAGTAAGCTTCTGAAAGCTGCTCCCTCACGGTGCATATCAATGAAAATCTCTCCAAGCTGCCCATTTTCATATTCGCCGGTTCTGATGTATACCGATTGCCCGTTTATTTTTGCTTTCTGAGTGTAACCTGTTCTTCTGTCCGGAAGTCTTCTTCTCTTTGCTATATAACGGTGAATTATTTTTTCGGCAACTTTCACAATGTCATTTTGCTCTTTATCTTCAAGGATTGCTTCCATCTCTTCGTCAGTAATTGTATTAAGAGGTTGGGAAAGTTTTGAGCCGTCTCTGTATATAGCGTTAGCTTTTATTCCCAATTTCCATGATTCCATGTAAGCTTCTTTTACTTCATCGACCGTAGCTTGATTAGGAAAGTTTATTGTTTTTGAAATTGCGCCTGAAATAAACGGCTGAGCCGCAGCCATCATTTTGATATGAGCGATGGGTCGGATAAAACGCATTCCCTTTTTTCCGCACTTGTTTGCGCAATCAAAAATCGGATAGTGCTCATGTTTCAAGAAAGGAGCACCTTCGATTGTCATCGTTCCGCAAACATAATCGTTCGCAGTCGCAATCTCCTGTTTTGAAAATCCCAATGAAGTAAGAACATTAAAATCAAAAGAATCAATTTCACCTTCACTAAATTTTAATTTATTGGTAAGGAAATCTGTGCCTAAAGTGAATTTATTGAACGCAAAAGTTAAATCGAACACAGTAGGTAAAGCTTTTTCAATTTTATCAAGTGCTAAATCGGTAAATCCTTTTGCCTTTAAAGATTCATGATTTATATAAGGGCAACCCTCAAGCGAGCCAGTTCCTTTTGCATATTTAACAATTTCATTCATCTGGTCTCTATTATAACCTAATCTTTCAAGTGCGGGTGGAATTGATTGATTTATAATCTTGAAGTAACCACCCCCGGCAAGTTTTTTAAATTTAACTAAAGCATAATCAGGTTCCACACCAGTAGTATCACAGTCCATTACTAAACCAATTGTTCCAGTTGGAGCGATAACTGTTACTTGTGCATTTCGAAAACCATGCTCCGTTCCTAACTCAAATGCTCTATCTGCATCTTCTCTTGCAGCTTTTAACAAGTCCGATGGACAATGTTTTGGATTTATACCAACTGGGAAGATTGAAAGTTTTTCATACTCTTCGGTGGGAACATTGTATGCTGCTCTCCGGTGGTTCCCGATAACACGCAACATGTGCTCTTTGTTTTTTTTATACTGGGGAAATGGTCCAAGTTCTTTAGACATTTCAGCGGATGCTGCATATGCAGACATATGCATAATGGCTGTCAAAGCGCCGCAAATAGCAAAGGCTTCATTGCTGTCATAAGGGATTCCTTGTAGCATCAATAAAGACCCAAGGTTTGCATAGCCAAGACCAAGTGTCCGGAATTCATAACTGCGTTGTGCAATTTCCTTGCTTGGAAACTGAGCCATTAAAACACTAATTTCAAGCACAATAGTCCAAAGTCTCGTTGTATGACGATAAGCCTCAATGTCAAATTTGTGCGTCTTAGTGTCGTAATATTTCACTAAATTTATTGAAGCAAGATTACATGCCGTATCGTCAAGAAACATATACTCACTGCAAGGATTAGAAGCCTTTATTTCCCCGTCTTCAGGGCATGTGTGCCATTCATTTATTGTTGAATGATACTGAATCCCTGGATCTGCGCTAGACCAAGCAGAAAAAGCAATTTGGTCCCAGAGCTCTCTTGCCTTTAATGTTCTTGAAGGTTTAGGTGAACGTTTTTCTTCTTTAGCTTTTTTCTTCTCAACTCTCCAATACAGATTCCAATCCCCGTCGTTGATAACTGCATTCATAAATTCATTTTTTACTCTAACTGAATTATTTGAATTTTGTCCTGCTACAGTTGCGTAAGCTTCTGATTCCCAATCTGTATCATAAATAGGGAATTCAATTGATTTAAATCCAAGCTTTGCAAGTTGAATTACTCTTTCTATATAATTCCCTGGAATCATTGCCCTTCTTGCTTCAATAACAGCATGCTTCAATTTTTTATTAAGATTTTTATTGAATCTATCGTTTTCTGGATGTTCATCGTAGCAGGCTTTCATAATTGCATTTAAATGGAGATTGCATAGCTTGGAGCCTGTAACTAAGGAAGCAACCTTTTGTTCTTCAGTTACTTTCCAATTTATGAAGTCTTCAATATCTGGGTGATCGAGATCCAGCGTTACCATTTTTGCAGCGCGTCTTGTTGTGCCGCCGGATTTAATTGCACCTGCCGATCTATCACCAATCTTTAAAAAAGACATGAGACCGGAAGATCTTCCGCCGCCACTTAATGGTTCATCCGAACCTCTTATTTCTGAAAAATTAGACCCTGTACCGGAACCGTATTTAAATAACCTCGCTTCACGCACCCAAAGATCCATAATTCCGCCTTCGTTTACCAAATCATCCTTCACAGATTGAATGAAACAGGCGTGAGGTTGTGGGTGAGAGTATGCGTCTTCTGAAGCTTTTAAAGTACCAGTAACGTAATCAACATAATAATGACCTTGCGAAGGGCCTGTAATTCCGTAAGACCAGTGCAGCCCTGTATTAAACCATTGAGGACTGTTTGGGGCAGTCATTTGATTGGCGAGCATATACATTAATTCATCATAAAAAGCCTTTGCGTCATCTTCGCTATCAAAGTATTTTGCTTCCCATCCCCAGTATGTCCAGCATCCAGCTAAACGATGAAATACTTGTCTTGAATCGGTTTCTGAAGAATACCTCTCTTTTGGTGGGAGTTTTTCCAAGTTAGTAAAATCAGCTTGAGAAGATTGTAGCCATGTCGGTACACCTTCTTCTTCAATTCTTTCAAGTAGCTTTGGTACCCCTGCTTTTCTAAAATATTTTTGTGCTATAATATCGGTTGCGACCTGTGACCAATGTGACGGCACAAAAACATCTTCCATTTTAAAGACAATAGATCCATCGGGATTTTTAATCTCTGAAGTGCGCTTGACGAATTCAAATGAAGCTAATGGATCTTTTTCTGCTTCGGTAAATTGTCTCTTAATTTGCATGGAAAAAACTCCCTTCTGAGTGTACGTTTACAAAATGTTTAATAATCATCTATTCTTTTTTTAAGATGGAAATCGCTTGAGGAAATTAAATTCTTTTTTTATTAGTAATATTTTTTTGTCTATTTTCATTTAGAATATATTTTAAACTAAATAAAAAAGAATTAAAAGGAAATAGAACATAATAAAAGTTTTTTTAACAGTCGTGGTTCAGAAAAAACTTTAGACAAAGTTGATGATAAAAATTTAAAAAAACAAATTAAATTTACTCAGGTGTCGATTTCATCATAAAAAAGCAAAAAATATTTTTTAATATGTAATTTATTGAATGAAGTTTGTTCGTAAATTTCAACTTAGATTTTAATAAATTTATATCGAAGTGCTTCTACTTAAATAAGTTAGCATATTAAATCTAAATTGAATCATGGACACTTCATATGAGAATAAATTTTCTATACATTTAGATGAACAATTTATATATGCGTTTCAATGAAAGAAGAAGTTTTGTCTGACGAAAAAATAATAGAGGTTCAAAATCTTTCTAAACAGTTTAAAGAAATTAGAGCGGTTGATAACCTAAGTTTGAATGTTTATAAGGGAGATGTGTTTGGCTTTTTAGGCCCAAACGGTGCTGGAAAAAGCACAACAATCAGAATGCTTTTATCGCTTATTAAACCTTCCGGTGGAAACATAAAATTATTTGGAAAGTCTTTAAAAGAAAATAGAATTGAAATACTTAAAAAAATCGGTGCTATAGTTGAGAAGCCCGATTTTTATGGCTATATGACCGCTTATAAAAACATGGAAATACTCGGGAAAATTTCGGGCAGCAATATTTCTAAAAAAAGAATTATGGAAATGCTGGAATTAGTTGGGCTTCACAAAAGATATAAAAGTAAAGTCAAAACTTTTTCACACGGGATGAAACAGCGTCTTGGCTTAGCACAGGCTTTATTACACGAACCCGATTTGATTATCCTTGATGAACCTACAACTGGCTTGGATCCCCAAGGCATGAAGGAAATTAGAGACTTGATTATCTATCTTAGCAAAGAAAAAAAGAAAACAATATTTTTGTCTTCTCATATTCTCTATGAAGTGGAGCTTGTTGCAAATAGGATGGTTATTATCGACAAAGGTCATGCAAAAGTTGAAGGTAATGTTTCTGATTTGCTGAATTCGAATAAACTAAAAGTAACTTTTGAAGTTGATGAAATTGAAAAAGCCAAGCTATTAATTAATGATACTTCCTGGATGAAAATGCTCAATTCTATTGTGGGAAATAAGTTGATTTTTCTATTAGAGCCAGGCGAAATTTCTTTTCTGAATAAACTTTTTGTTGAAAATAATATTTTAGTAAGTGCGGTAATTCCTACACGTTCGCTAGAAGAATATTTTTTAAGTATTACAGAGACGGTTTCCAAATGATAGGATTAATAAATATTGAACTTTATAAAATCTTTAGAAAATGGAGAACCTATATTGGTTTTATCGCAATTGCGGTTCTCGTATCCGTAATACAAGTCGCTATGCTCGTGGAAGGGCAGCGGTCAATTAATTTTATGACTCACAATCTTCAGCAATCCTTTATCCTCGTGGGGAATTTATTGAATGGTTATTTAGTTTCGCATTTAATCCTTAACACCCTGGTAATTCATATCCCGTTTTTAATTACTCTCGTCGCCGGTGATCTTTTAGCTGGCGAGGCAACGTCAGGAACTTACAGGATGTTGATTACTCGACCCGTTTCAAGAATTAATATCGTTACGTCTAAATTCCTTGCCGGAATCATTTATACATGTATGATAATATTTTTTCTTGCGATTTTTAGTCTTGGTTTAGGACTGAGTATTTTTGGCTCTGGCGATTTGCTTGTTGTTCAGAATGGAACATTAATTGTGTTTTCGAAAAACGATGTTTTATGGCGATTTTTATTGGCTTATTGTTTTTCTTCATTAGGTATGGGTGTTGTTGCCTCTCTAGCGTTTCTATTTTCTTCATTGGTTGAAAATGCAATCGGACCCATTATCTCAACGATGGCGATAATTATTATCTTCATTATTATTTCCGGAATTAATATTGAAATATTTAGAGCTGTTAAACCATACCTTTTTACAAATTACATGAATGGCTGGCGGTTATTTTTTGACGACCCAATCGATATAAAAGAAATTGTTAAAGATTCTTTAATTCTTTTAGGGCATATATTTTTATTCTTTGGATCAGCGGCTTTGATTTTTCAAAAGAAAGATATTCTTTCTTAAATACTCTTTAAAAGTTCAGTTAAAAAGGAAGCTAAATGAAGAAAATAATTTTACTTTTTACTGCGTTTGCCTCAATCACATTTGCTCAAAGCAAAGACCCCGATTTGATATTAAAAAACGTAAAACAAGAATTTAACACCGTTAAAGATTATGCCGCAGACATAAAAATTAAAGTTGATGTCAAGGTCTTAAAAGTTCCCGAAACCCGGGCAAAAATTTATTTTAAACAACCGGATAAAATTCAAATAGAATCGGAAGGATTTGCAATGATCCCGCGAAAGGGACTGGATTTTTCTCCTTCATCTTTGCTTAAAGATAAATTCTCGGCTTTTTATCAGAAGGAGGACTTTGTTGATGGAATTAAAACAGCTGTTGTAAAAGTTATTCCACTTGAAGACAATAGCAATATAATCCTTTCGACTTTGTGGGTTGATCAGGCAAAAAATATAATTAGGAAAATTGAATCAACTACAAAAACTAACGGGACATTTACAATCATTCTGAGCTACAATTCTTCTAATAAATTTCCTTTACCGGATTCGATGACTTTTCAATTTGATATGAGCCGCGTAGACCTGGTACCCAATGAGTTTAACGATAGAATTGAAAAAAAGAATAATAAGAAAACTCTTGCCGGCTTGGTTGGAAAAGTTTACATCACCTATTCAAATTATATTGTGAATAAAGGAATATCGGATAGTATTTTTAAGGAAAAAAAATAATAAATCTTAGGACAATTAAAATTTTTCAACAACCACTGCGGTACCGTAACACAAAACTTCACTAACACCGGAGAGAAGTTCGGTTGTATCGTATCGAACTCCAAGAATTGCATTTGCTTCTAAATTTTGTGCATGTTGAATCATTAATTCGTATGAATCAATTCGTGTTTTTTCACAGAGTTCCGTAAATAAAGAAATATTTCCGCCGAAAATAGTTTGAAGCGAACCGCCTATTGTTCCAAAGACGGATCTCGACCTGACTATTATTCCTCTAACAACTCCAAGATGTTTCACGACCTTATATCCCTCAAGGGAAAAAGTTGTTGTTACTAGTGAATGATCCATAAATACGTCTCCTTTATATTATTTTTTGTTATACCTAATAAATTGATACACTCAAATATTTTCTAATATTTTATTCAGTAAACTTTTTAAATACAACTGATGTATTATGTCCCCCAAATCCAAAAGCATTGCTTATAGCTATATTTACCTTTTTTGCTTGTGGTTTATTAAAAGTATAATTCAGATCACACTCAGGGTCAGGATTTACAAAATTAATTGTTGGTGGAATTATATCGTTCTTAATTGCAAGAATCGATGCTATTGCTTCAACCGCACCTGCTGCTCCCAACAAATGTCCAGTCATACTTTTGGTTGAGGAGACATTCATTTTGTAAGCATGCTCACCGAAGACTTTTTTGATTGCTTTTGTCTCGGCTATATCACCAAGTTCAGTCGAAGTTCCGTGCATATTTATATAATCAACTTCTTCCGGCTTGATACCAGCATTCTCAATTGCCATATTCATTGCGAGTATTGCCCCGATTCCTTCAGGATGTGGTGCGGTTATATGATATGCGTCTGCAGATAACCCCATACCGATAATCTCGGCGTAAATTTTTGCCCCGCGTTTTATTGCATGCCCTAATTCTTCAAGTATTATTATACCTCCACCTTCACCCATAATAAAACCGTCCCGAGTTGAATCGAAAGGACGACTTGCTGTTTCAGGCGAATTGTTTCTTGTTGATAAAGCTTTTGCAGAATTAAATCCACCGATTCCAATTTCATTTATTGCTGCTTCACTCCCGCCGGCAACAATTACATCGGCTATACCCTGTTTAATCAAAAGGAATCCGTCAATCATATTGTTATTAGCTGTTGCACATGCCGAAACAATACAGTAATTAGGTCCCCTAAATCCGTAATGAATGGAAATATACCCGGCTGCGATATCCGGTATCAACATAGGGATAAAAAACGGTGATACCCTTTGAGGTCCCTCTGTGTAATTTACCACAGATTGATTATAAAAAGTTTGTATCCCTCCGATCCCACTTCCGAATATTACTCCGATCTTTGCTCTTTCTTCATCCGATAAGTTTTCTGGATTAATTTCGCTGTCCTTGATAGCTTCAGATGCTGCTGCCATCGCATATTGGGCATAAGGATCCAGCCGGCGCGCAGTTTTTCTATCCATATAATTTGTTGCTTCAAAACCTTTAAGTGTGCAAGCAAATTTTGTGTCAAGCCTTGAAGTATCAAATGAAGTTATTAACGCACCGCCGCTTTTGCTATTCATCATTCCGTTCCAGAATTCTTCAACCGAAAGACCTATCGGTGTTAATGCGCCCATTCCGGTTACAACTATCCGCCTGGAGTTTTTATCCATTATATTTTTCCCACGCTGTTTTTAAGAAATTTGTTATGAAAAATAATTAAAAAGTTAGAAAATTTTTCGACAAAGATAATGATTTTTATTGAATAAATAGAAGAATTATTACTATTATCTGCCTACTTAATTGTCGCTTTTCCAATGTAATCTGTAGAAATAATATTTCCAAAATTTGAACTTGTTAACTGGGGTAAGAGTTTTTCTTTATCGCCGACAATCACAATTGAAAGATTGCCTGCAAAGATATTTTCCTGTGCCGCTTTATTGACATCCTTAATCGAAATCCTTTGCAAATTTTCAAGGTAAGTGTTGAAGTAATTATCTGGTAGCGAATGAATTACCATGGTTGTTAAGTTTGAGGAAATCTGCCTATAAGTTTCAAAGCTCGAAGGGAATTGCCTAACTAAAAAAGATTTGGCAAATTCCAGCTCGGTGTCGGTTATGCCCTCTCTAATTTTGGTTAGTTCATCCAATATTTCTTTTATGGCATTTGCTGTATTCTCAATTCCGACGGAAGTAGATACAATAAAAAACCCGCTCTCCTGTAAATAACCAAAACTTGATGATGCACCGTAAGTGTAACCTTTGTTTTCGCGGAGATTCAAATTTATGCGACTTGTAAAAGGTCC
>JAJYCM010000091.1 GCA_021778375.1 Bacteroidota bacterium | reverse complement strand
CTTGCCTGTGTAATTATTTTAACGGGATCTTCATTTTTATTAATATTAAAGTATTTACCCTTGAAGTCAATTTTTTTAAGATAATCTTCAAACTCGCTTTGACTATAATATTTCGTTACAGATTCATCTGGGTCGGCGTTAACAGAAAATTCGTCAACAAGATTTGCACCGGCGTATACTTTATAATTACCAATAACGTTAGTGTTTTTATAAGTTATAAAGTTTTTATTTGTCTGTTTTCCAAGGTCTATATAGTCCTCATTATTATCAGGGCTGCCTGTAGGGTATGCAGGCTCTTCAATTCTTAATTGGGGCGAAGAATTGTTCTGAAGGTTTATTTCAACAGGATTTCCGGCAATAAGTTGATTACTGGAATTATCTTTTGAGGATAAATAAAAAATTGATTTAGTAATCAACGGCGCAAATAAATTTTTCAATGGAAAGTTGCTCCAGCTTAAAACCGGTGCTGTGTTAAAAAGGAATATTTTCCCTTTGCCGGTTTTGTATTCGCTTAAAAATGATGAGCCATCCGTTAAGGAAATTACGTTTGCTCCTTTACCTTCGGTAGAAACTTTAAAGTGATAATAAATTTCTGGAGACTCTACATTCTTCTTTTCCTTGCTGCTGAAAATATCTTTGAATACCGGGTGATTGAAATCTACCTTATCAAAGTTAACCGGGTTTATAGTAGATCCTTCCTTACCTACTACGACCGTTGGCGAAGGAATCCCAAGCCCTTTGGTAATATTGCCAAAATTCTGAATCGTAGATTTGGAGCCAGGCATTAATAAAACTTTTCCACCTGAATTTAAGTATGAATTTAATAAATCATAGTTAGAAATACTTTCCGAGCCGATAATTATAACAACATCGTATTGAGATAGATTAGTAGAATTTAATTGACTTAGATTTTTCTCTGTAACCAGCAAAGTTTGACCGCTGCCGGCAGCAGATAAAGCTAAATCAACAAAGCGTGAATCACCCGGATTGTCAGTAAAAATTATTACCGGAATTTCTTTCGGAATATAAAAACTAATAAAACGGCGGTCATCTTGAAGTATTTCATCATCTTCAATCTCAGCATAACCATCAACATAGCCGGTTTGTTTTACTGGCGCTTGAAGAGTCAAGATTTTTGATTCGCCCGGATTAAGCGAAACACTTTGCTGTGCGCTCCTTTCGCCTTCGATAAAAAGAGATACAACTAAATTGTTAACAGATTGATCTGAATAATTCGTAACAGTAACATTAAAGTCAAGTGGTTTATCTTTCTCAAATATTTGAGTATTAAGTTTGATATCGTCAATTCCAATATTAAAAACTTTCTTGCCGGAATAATTGAATGAATATAGTCTAACCCTATCATTCAAAATTTCTCCTAAATCAGATTGGGAATTTTGATCTGCGAGTCGCCCGGCTTGGAAATCAGTTAAAAGATAAATTTCTTTATTAAAGTTATTAGATTTAGACAAAACTTTTGCCGCTTTAACGATAGCATTATTTAGGAGTCCACTGACATCAGATATTTTAACTGCATCAACTTGTTTTTGGAATTTCCCAAGATTGCTAGTGGTCTTCACATCATTATTATTTGGATCACCGGTAAGAATAAGAGCAACTTCATCACCATCCTGCATCAGGCTTAAAATTTGTTTTATTGTTGCTTTAGCCTGGTTAAGATAAGATCCTTTACTATCAACAACTGACATGCTGGAAGTATTATCAAGAATAAATACTGCGGTTGTTTTTGCTGCGGAAGTGGTGCCCCCAATTGCAACGCCTTTTAAGGTAGGACGTGCAAAAGCCGTAACAAGAAAAAGAATAATTAAAACACGAAGTACAAGTAGAAGCCACTGCTTCAATTTTATTTTTCTGATCTTGTTCTTTTGAAGTTCTTTCAAAAAAGCAAGCGTGCTGAACTCAATCCGCTTCAGCTTTCTTAAGTTTAAAAGATGAATCAATACCGGGATCGAGGCGGCTAATAGTCCAAATAATACTGCGGGGTTTAAGAAAATCATTGTTCAAATTTATCTTTAGATGAATAGAAAATCAAGACATGGGAAAATGTGAAGTATTAAATATGAAGTTACTCAACAATACCCTAAAAATAAAAAAGCGATATTAACTAAGGATAGTTATTATCGCCTTTCTGCACAAACAAATATTTTTAAGAGTTCAATAGCTTAGAAAATTTTTCACTAAAAATATCCATATACTTCAAAATACTTAGAAATATCTTTTTTTTTCAAATCACCGAATTATTTTTCATAAATTTAACCTTCTCATTCTCAAAATATAATTCAGCAGCCTCTTTCAAGTTAGCTATTGCTTCGTCAATTGTTTTACCGAAAGAAGATAACTCTATATTTAAACATTTTGAAACATAATATTTACCTTCTTTCCAAACCACATAACTGATCTCTTTAATAATAAGCCTCTTAAACAAATTTATTCAAATTCAATATCATTTATTCGATTGTGCAATTAAATTTAATGCACTTCCCGCTTTAAACCATTTTATTTGTGCTTCATTAAATGTCTGATTCAATAAAATTTTATCTTCTGAGCCGTCGGAATGTTTTGCTAAAAGAGTAAGTTGTTTTTCAGGTGCAAGTTCTTTTAGACCAAGAATACTTACCTTATCGTCTTCTTTAATTTTATCGTAATCACCAGGATTAGCAAAAGTAAGTGGAAGCATTCCCTGCTTCTTTAAATTAGTCTCGTGAATTCTTGCAAAGCTTTTTACGATGATAGCCTTTCCTCCTAAAAATCTCGGTTCCATCGCAGCGTGCTCACGGCTTGAACCTTCACCATAATTTTCATCACCGACAACAACCCAACCGGTACCTTTTGCTTTATATTCACGCGCAACCTCAGGGATAGTTTTATATTCTCCGGTATATAAATTTTTTACTTTTCCTGCATCGCCGGTATAAGAGTTTATAGCGCCGATAAACATATTGTTTGAAATGTTATCAAGGTGACCACGATATTTTAACCATGGTCCTGCCATAGAAATATGATCAGTTGTACATTTACCTTTAGCTTTTAGAAGAACGGGAAGATCAATATAATCCTTTCCATCCCAGGGTTCAAAAGATTTTAACAACTGTAGTCTGTCACTTTTGGGATTAACTTTCACCTCAACACCTGAGCCATCTTTTGCCGGAGGTAAAAACCCATTTTCATCTTTAATAAATCCTTTAGGCGGAAGTTCCTCACCGGTAGGCGGATCAAGCTTCACTTTTTCACCTTTGTCATTTATTAAAACATCCGTCATTGGATTGAATGATAAACTGCCGGCAATTGCCAGAGCAGTAGTAATTTCCGGGCTTGCAACAAAAGCTAAAGTTTCAGGATTTCCATCATTTCTTTTTGCGAAGTTTCTATTAAATGAAGTAACAATCGTATTTTTCTCCCCCGTTTTGATATCAACTCTTTTCCACATACCTATACAGGGACCGCAGGCATTGGCTAAAATTACTCCTCCAAATTCTTTTAAAGTCTCAAGCTGACCATCTCTTTCAATTGTTGCGCGGACTTGTTCGGAGCCGGGAGTAATAGTAAAGCCGGATTTTGCTTTCAATCCTTTTTTCAACGCTTGTTTTGCAATGCTTGCTGAGCGATCGATATCTTCATAACTTGAATTTGTGCAGCTGCCAATCAATGCAACTTTTATAGTATCCGGGTAGTTATTTTCTTTTACGGCTTCTTTCAATTTAGAAATTGGCCACGCTTTATCAGGAGTAAAAGGACCATTTAAGTATGGTTCTAATTCACTTAAATTAATTTCTATAACTTGGTCAAAATATTTTTTTGGATTCGCAAGAACCTCTTTATCGGCTGTTAGATCATCGGCTAGACCTTCAGCCAATGCAGCAACATCTACACGGTTTGTAATTCTTAAATAAGCAGCCATCTTTTCATCAAACGGAAATACTGAGGTAGTAGCTCCGATTTCTGCTCCCATATTGCAAATTGTCCCTTTTCCGGTGCATGAAACTGAAGTTGCGCCTTCGCCAAAATATTCAACAATAGCGCCGGTACCTCCTTTAACGGTTAATATTCCGGCAACCTTTAGAATTATATCCTTTGCAGAAGTCCATCCGTTTAGTCTTCCTGTTAATTTGACACCGATAAGTTTAGGCCATTTTAATTCCCAAGGCATACCAGCCATAACATCTACGGCATCGGCACCACCGACACCAATTGCAATCATACCAAGACCACCCGCATTCGGGGTATGCGAATCAGTACCAATCATCATTCCGCCGGGGAAAGCATAATTCTCAAGTACAACTTGATGAATAATTCCTGCACCTGGTTTCCAAAAACCAATACCATATTTTTGAGAAATACTTTCAAGAAAATCATATACCTCCCGGTTTTCAGAATTAGCTTTTTGCAAATCATCTTTCGCGCCAATTTGTGCTTGTATTAAATGATCGCAATGAACAGTAGACGGAACAGCAGTAGTTTTTCTTCCTGCTGACATAAATTGGAGGAGAGCCATTTGTGCAGTAGCGTCCTGCATAGCAACCCTGTCCGGAGCAAGGTCTGAATAATCTTTTCCGCCGGTAAATTCTTTAGAAGCTTTTTCCCAAAGATGAGTGTACAGAACCTTTTCAGCATAAGTTAACGGACGGTTAACAATTTTTCTAACTTCATTTAATTTATCCTTATAATTAGAATAAACTTTCTTTATCATATCAATATTTGCAGTCATAATAAAATTCCTTTCAGAAATAGTAGTATTAAATTCTTTTGTTGTTACGAAAATAATGAAAAGCAGATAAAATTGCTTGAGAAACAATCTTCTTGAATATCCGATAAATGAGGCGGCGGCGCTTAATAATTCATATTATGCAATCTTGGGAATAGTGGAGTGATGGAATATTGGAGTACTGAAGTGTTGGAGTAATGAAATTGAGCAATATTTTTCCATTACTCCACAATTCCAACATTCCACTACTCCATCATTCCCTACTCCGAAGGTTATTTCCGTGTAAGATAATTAATAACTCACCTTACGCATTATGATACTATCAATTGCCCCGACATTTATGTCGGGGAATAAAATTATACAGGTGGGTTGGCTTTAGCCACATTATGAGCTAAAATGAGGCTAAAGCCATGAGTTTTAGGCACTATTTAACCCCCGCCATAAATGGCGGGGCAATAGGGAAAAAACATGTGTAACGTGAATTAATAACTTAGAACATCATCCCTTATAAGCAGTAGAATAGCAGATTGAGGAACAATTAAATATTTTTCTTTATCAAACTCAATTTCGAAAGCTTCTTTTCTTAAAAAGATTGCAAGATCGCCTTCTTTTGCCTGGAGAGGAATATATTTTACCAGCTCCTTAGATTCTTTCCAAGGCTCCTCATCTACTGGAGAAGCCATTGGATATCCCGGACCCGCTTTAATTATATATCCGCTTTGAATTTTTTCCTTTTCAGAAACACCTGGAGGCAAAAATAATCCGCTTGCCGTTTTACTCGAATCCTCTTCGGGTTTAATTAAAACCCTATCACCGACAACAATAAATTTTTGTAGATTTTTCAAATTAAGTTCCACATTTATCCAATATTTTATTTTTTATAAATTGTTGAAATTATGCTACCCTTGAAAAATTGAATTAGTGGAAATGAGCAGCTTTTCCCTTCATTATTCCATCACTCCAACTACTCTATTACCCCACTACTCCATCACTCCAACATTCCATCAATCATATATCCTCTTTATTGCAAATATACCTAAGTATTTTTACAATTTGAATGACATATTTTATACTTGAAATAAATTGTTACTGCCTCTTGTCATTTCAATTATTTTTGGTAAAATCTGGGGGAAAGTTTTCACAAAACTTATACCTAGGGTTCTTAAATTCTTTTGAAGAATTATCTTTTGAATTACCGAAGCCATCCTTATCCTTTTTGCGAATAGATTTTGCCAGCCTCTTTCGTACAATTGTTCAGTCTGAGACATTGATAATTTTTCTTCCCTTTTCTTAAGCAATATATGGGATAATAATTTAGCCGACTGAAGAGCAATCCCGATGCCGTCTCCTGCAAGCGGAGCGATTACACCGGCGGCATCTCCAATCATAAATACTCCATCTTCAACAAGATTTTTTCTTCCGAAATAAATATTCCCTGTTCCGTATGCGGGAAGACTATTTATTTGCTCAAGAGAATTACCAGGAAATATCTCTTTAAATTTTTTATTTGCTGAGATAAACTCAAAAAGATTTTGTCTTGAGTTTTTTTTTAATTGGAAGCGATTTTCAAGAAAACATAAGTTAATTGTATCATCATTAACTTCATTTAACCCGCAATAGATACCTTCTGAAACAAATATACTAATTTGATTTGACGATAGATTATAGAGCGCTGACTTTGGGATATGAAATTTAATCCCATTAAAAAATGATTTCTGTCTTATGAAACTTCTTTTCAGAATTTCATCAAGAATATTTTGCTTCCCATAAGCGGCAATTACTGAATCGCTTTGAACATTTATAATTGAATTGTCATTATTTTTAGCTGACACAAAATATTTTTCTCTCTCTTTCTTAATTTGGAATACTCCGGACGGTTGAAATATATTTATACCATTTTCCTCTGCGGCAGTTAATAAAAAAAGATCGAAGACAGATCTTTTTAACCCGTAAGCTGCAAAATTCAAATCTGATATCAATTCATTTCCGTTTCCAGTAATTAGATTGAATTTGCTAATCGGATTTGGGTTAAGAGATAAGAATTTTTCAAACAGATTTAACTCTTTAATAATTTCAATAACTTCTTTTGATAAAAATTCACCGCACAATATTTCACGGGGAAATTCTTTTTTTTCAAACAAGCAAACCTTAAAGCCATATTTTGCAAGATAAATAGCCGCAGCGGAACCTGCAGGTCCCCCGCCGATAATAGTTATATCATAATTTTGAAAATTCATAATTCAAGTAAACATTGATTTAACTTACTATTTGGAAACAACAACTCATGTTACGCAGTTTACCCATGTCATTTCGACCGGAGGGTTTACCCCGTTTGCGGGGAGAAATCCCATCTTCAGCGCTCTGTAAAAACGTTTTTTCCAAGAAATAGTCATTAGTAACTCACCTTATGCATGTTTTTTTCCTATTGCCCCGACATTTAGAGGCAGTGTGAAAATTCAGAAGTGATGAATAAATATTCTAATAATGGTTTTAAAATATGACTACAGTAATATGCCTTTTTATTGCCCCGACATTTATGTCGGGGTGAAATAAACTCCAATAAATACTGGGCTTTAGCCCCATTTGTGCTATTTATGTGGCTAAAGCCAACCCACCTATATAATTTTATTCCCCGACATAAATGTCGGGGCAATTGATAGTATCATAATGCGTAAGGTGACTTAGTAAGTAGTTTTCCTGCTGAGAAATCTTTATGTCTTAGAGCCTTCTTTGCGAATCTTTCATTTCTGTGTAATGAAAATTATTAAGCACCACCGGAAAGCCCATTTCCGTTTAATAATATAATTGTACTTTAACTCATCCATAATATTCTTCAGTTCTGTTTTTGTGAACCCTCGTTTTACAGATAGAGGCGCGTCGTTTTTTACCATATCACTTCTCGAAAATAATCCGGATAACAATTTAATTCCGAACAGCGCAAAAATTGAACGACGCAAATCATTTACGATTATCGCATGTTTGCATAAAGAAAAAAGATTTGTGAGAATATTTTTAATTTCTTCTTCTTTGAAGTGATGAAAGAAAAGAGATGCATGGATTAAATCGAATTTGGAATCCTTAAACGGAATTGTCTTTACATCTCCACAAACAATATAATTTATAAAGGAGTCATTTTTCAAATAACGAGATGCTCTTTTATTTAAATCTATGCTTGTAATTTCTAAATTCTTAAACTTTCGTTTAAGTGCAACTAATATATCTGAAGCCCCGCTGCCAATATCTAATATCTTCAATGCATTCATTGGATGATTTGCTTTGACCAACTTATTTATTGCAAATTCAGTTGTAGTTATGCCGCCAAGAAATCTATTTACTAATTTTAATTCTTCGAGCGCGCGATCAATTCTGTCATCTTCGATTGAAAAGTCATCCATCATTTCCGGCTTATAACTTCGCGATAAAAACATTACACGCCTTTAAACAACGAAACTTCCATAGTTAAGCCGGGACCAAAAGCAACGGCGCAGCAATATTCATCCTTCCTAACTTGATTTAAATTAATTATTTCCTTTAAGACAAATAGAATTGAAGCCGATGACATGTTGCCGTAGTTCTTCAATACCGTTCGTGATGGTTCCATTTTTTCTTCGCTAAGATTCAATCCATTTTGGAGAGAATCCAAAATTGCTCTTCCGCCGGGATGAAGCGCCCAACATGAAATACCATCCGGATTAATTCCGTGAGAAAGTAATATTTTAATTAATTGAGGCGTAGCCTGTTCAAAAATTATTTTTGGTAAATCCGAAGAAAGCATCATTTCAAAACCATAATTGCCAATTTTCCATCCCATAAAACCGGCTGAATTTCCGAATAATACTGATTCTGTAAAAATTAAATTTAATTTAATTTTCTCTTTATGAAGTTTTGAATTTGAAAATAAAGCAGCTCCTGCGCCGTCGGCAAAGATCATATTAGCCAAAATATTGTCTCGGGTTGCTTCCGTTTGAAGATGAAGACTGCATACTTCAACTGACACCAGCAGCACATTGGTTTCATTTTCGCCGGAAGATTTTAATGATTCATAAACAGAATTAAACCCGATCAACGAAGCCGCGCAACCCATAAAACCTATATTTGTTCTTTTGGCGATTGCAGGAATTTTAAATTCATTCATCAGAAAATAATCTAAACCGGGAGCAAAAAAACCAGTACAAGAAATGGTAATTAGCCTGTTTATTTCCGAAGGCATAATGTTATTCTTTTCAAATAATTTTTCAACTGCGTCCTTTGCCAACTGCTTCGACCAGTTTTCGTATTGGAGCATTCTTGCCTCTGTGCCGGGCTTAATATATTCTCCATCTTTCGAGTAAAATTTATCATTACTCTCTGCATTTCCATCCGGCACAACAAAATATCTAAAATCGATACCGGAATGATTTGAAGCGGAGTCAATCATTCTTCCCGTAGCCGGACGGACAGCCATTCTTTTCTTAAGCTCTTCAGTAGCTCGCGCTTGAGATACTTTATTC
>JAJYCM010000090.1 GCA_021778375.1 Bacteroidota bacterium | reverse complement strand
ACATCAGCACAAAGGTGTCATCAAATGGTACCAAAGGTGAAAAGGGTACAGGGTTGGGTCTTCTACTGTGTAAAGAAATGATTGAAAAGCATGGCGGAAAAATTTGGGTAGAGAGCGAAGAAGGAAAAGGGAGCATCTTTTCATTTACATTAAAGAAAGCCTAAACTATAAATTTATCCTTTAAATAGTGAAGAAATTATTTCAACCTATCCAAAATCTTTTCTTAGTCCCGCATCAATTGTGCCGCCTTTATAAATATAATATCTTTTAATTGCAAAACTATTTTCTGAATAGAGGTGACTATCTGGTATGATCGTATATGAATATGGTAATGTGTTTAAAATGCTGTTGATAAATATAGAGTTGTTAAATCTTTCAGAATAACTTCCTATTGAAAGTTGACCGTCAAATAAGGCAGCAAATTTATATCAAGCAGATTAAAAATAAATCTAAAGTTACTTGATAATTTTTAGAGGCTGCGATTTTGATTACTGTTAGATATGAGATGAAAAATAGAAAAAATTTATTAATTTTAAGTTTATCTAGTTGATATATAATCTAAAATTGGTTTTTGGAGCAAAGACATGAATTTAAGACTTCTATTCTTAGTAACAGGATTCATTATTTTTCTTTCAGTTAATATCTATTCGCAAGTTCCGAGGGGGATAGTAAAAGAGGGGCTAAAAATACAAAGTAAAATCTTAGGAAAGGAAGTGCGATACACAATTTATCTTCCTGATGATTATGAAACATCGAGCAGATATTATCCTGTAGTTTACATGCTTCACGGTTACACTGATAATGATATTGCCTGGATTCAGTTTGGCGAAGCAAATGCGACGGCTGACGAAGGAATTGCACAAAGGGAGATACCCCCCATGATATTGGTGATGCCGGACGGAGGTGTTTCCTGGTTTATAAACAATTATAATGATTCAGTTAATTATGAAGATTTTTTCTTCAAAGAATTTATACCCTATATAGAATCTCACTACAGAATATTGACAGAAAAAAGGTACAGGGCAATAGCGGGTCTTTCAATGGGAGGGTATGGAGCTTTAGTTTATGCACTAAAGCACCCGGATATGTTTTCTTCGTGCGTTGCCTTTAGCGCAGCGGTATTTACCGATAAAGAAATTATTGATATGCAAGACGACGTTTGGAAAAAGGGACTTGGTTTAGGAAATGCGTTTGATCCTTCGCTTGAAGGCAAAGATAGAATTACTAAGCAGTTCAAAGATAATAATCCTCTTTATCTATTTAAGACTCTTGATATAAATAAAATTAAAAGTGTAAGATATTATATCGATTGTGGCGACAACGACTTTTTGTACAGAGGGAATTCTGCGCTGCATGTACTTTTAAGAGATCTTGATATACCTCATGAATATAGAGTAAGAGGAGGAATACATTCATGGGTTTACTGGAGAAGCGGTTTGTTAAATGGTCTAAAATTCATAGGCGAAACTTTTCATTAAAGGATAATTTATTTTACTTGGAGATATCAAATATAATTAAAGTCCTTTTCCTAATATTTATAAACAATTATGAGGAATGTAAAAATGTATTCAGCTGACAATAACAGATACAAGAATATGAAATACAATCGATGCGGTAGAAGCGGGATAATGCTTCCGGCAATATCATTAGGGCTGTGGCATAACTTCGGGGGAGTAGATGTTTTTGAAAATTCACGAGCGATGATACGGCATGCGTTTGATCTTGGGATTACACATTTTGATCTTGCAAATAATTACGGACCACCATACGGGTCAGCGGAAGAGACGATGGGTATAATACTGAAAAAAGATTTTTCCACTTATCGGGATGAACTAATAATTTCATCCAAAGCCGGTTATGATATGTGGCCAGGGCCATACGGTGATTTTGGCTCACGGAAATATCTAACCGCAAGTCTCGATCAAAGCTTAAAGCGTATGGGGTTGGAATACGTGGACATATTTTATCATCACCGTCCAGATCCAAATACGCCATTGGAAGAAACGATGGGCGCATTACATGACATAATCAAAAGCGGTAAAGCGTTATATGCGGGGATATCAAATTATCCTGCTGAATTGACAAAAAAGGCAGAGAAGATATTGAGATCAATGGGGACACATTGTCTCATTCATCAGCCAAAGTACAGCATGTTTGAAAGATGGATTGAGGATGGATTACTTAATGTACTAAGAGAAGAAGAAATAGGCGGCATAGCATTCTCACCTTTAGCACAGGGGTTGTTAACCGATAAGTATTTAAAGGGCATACCCCTTGACTCCAGAGCAGCAAAGCCAACCGGGTTCTTAAAAGCTGATCAGGTGACGGATGAAAAAATTAAGAAGATTGGAGAACTTAATAAAATGGCACTGGATCGTGGTCAGTCTTTGGCACAGATGTCACTGGCATGGACATTACGGCATAAAGAAGTCACTTCGACATTAATAGGTGCAAGTAAAGTCGAACAAATAGATGATGCGGTAAAGGCATTGAATAATTTGGCTTTTTCAGAAGATGAACTTAAGAAGATAGATAATACCCTTGCCAATTAGTGGCAGGGAGGAGTACAAGATAAGGGGGAGTATAAGCCTAGATACAAGCAATCAATGTGCATTAAGAGAGTATTCAGAATGCATTCAGAGTGCATTCATATTTTTGGGGAAGTGAGCCTAGGAAAGATGTTTTGTGAGTCAGTAACGGGTATTTTTAGCAATATTATTTCCATATTTTGCAACAAATACTTTTACTAATATAAATTATTTAACAAAGAAATCAATAGTGGTTTCGAATGTAAAGAGAGGTCTCAAGTCTAAAATGGGATTTCTCCCCGCAAACCACGCAAACGGGGTAAACTTGGTAGACCCTCCGCCTGGTTGACAGTAGGCAGGGTCAAAATGACATTTTGGAGTTGCGCAACTTTTCAGTACGGCATAGTTGTTCGGGGTCCAGCTGAGCGGGATAAACTCCGGGTGGAAAGACATGCTGTTAATCATTTGTTTATATTTACAGTTAAATTTTTCTAATAAAGGGACTAAATGCGTTTATTAATAAGCACATTTACTAAAGTTTTTTGTTTGTTTATTCTATTACTTGGAAAATCTGTTGCTCAAGAAACAAATTCTATCGGTATATATTTCGGATTGACTGATTTTCATTTAAGAGACGATCATGCTTCGCCGGTTTTTTTTAGGGGTATTGGCATTACGCCATCAATTCAATATTTATATAAAGGGGAATCGGTAATACAATCAGTAGAACTTTCATACTATTATGATTATTTGGGCAGCATTAACATAAATTTTAATACAGACAATTGGAGGGGAAAAGTAAAATATTCTTACCTGCATTTTATTACTAATTTTAACAATCAAATCAAGCTTTTTATAGGCGCATCAATTTCTTCTTTTCTAAGTCTTTCAGATTATCGTTATATAGATGATAACCTTGCAATCAAGTCCTGGTATTGGAACCATTCATTAAATGCTGAACTTGAATTGATCTATAGTTTTAACCAAAAAGAATATATTTCAGCACAGTTTAGCTTACCAACAATTAGTAACATATCTCGACCAAAATATTCCCCAAGTGAGAATTATTCATATTCTACAAACAGCTATAAAGTTAACATGTTTGGTGAGATGGTTTATTTCCCTAATAATTTTTTTATTTCTACAATTTTAGTTTACCAAAAATTGATAAGTGCAAGATTTGGATTACAAATCGAGTATGAATTTTATTATTCACTTTTTAATAAACCAAAAGAAGTTGCAATGTATATGAATAATATCAGCGCTGGTTTAGTTTGGAAGTTCTAGGAATTATAAATATGAAAAAATACAATTTGTCAATTTTATTATTAGCTCTTTTATTTGTCAGTTGCGAGGAAATGATTTTAGGTCCTGAACCTGCAAATAATCCTAAAAGTAATTTTGATGTTCTTTGGAAAACATTTGATGAGAACTATGCTTTATTTACAATAAAAAAAGTTAATTGGGATTCGCTACGCACTGTATATGGCTCAAAAGTATCAGCCTCAACAACCTCAAATGAATTATGGGATATTATGACAAGTCTTTTGGGAAATCTAAATGATGGTCATACAAAGTTATTTAATGAAAATTATACAAAAGGTTTCAACTCTTCGGAGATAGCTAAAAGAGCTGCAAACGATTTTAGTCTTGACCTTATAAAATCTTCAAAACTAGAAAATGTTAAGTCTGCCGGTTCCGGACTGATTACATACGGCATAATAAAAAATGAAAATATCGGCTACATTCATATAGCTTCTTTTGCTTTAACCGGTAGTTACGATGTAAACTGGGCTTATGATATAGACAAAGTTTTGAATGAATTAGATGCTTGTAAAGCTATTATTGTTGACTTAAGAAATAATGGAGGCGGGTTGCGTGTAACCGGAGATATTATTGCTTCTGCCTTCGTTGACAGAGAGATTACTTATTTCTATCAACAAACAAAAGTTGGGCCTGGGCACAATGATTTAAGCGGCAAAATTCCTATATCTATTGCACCAAGAGAAGGAAGACTTAATAAAAAAACTGCTTTATTAACAAATAGATTTTCAGCAAGTGGTTCAGAGTATATTACAGAAATATTCAAAAATCTTTCATACACAACTCAAATTGGAGATACAACCTTTGGTGCCTTTGGAGATATTATTAGTGTTGCTCAATTACCAAACGGCTGGACATTTACTTATCCTTGCCGTCTTACAACCACACCCGATGGTAACTGTTACGAAGGAAAAGGAATAGTGCCTGAATATTTAGTCGAAAATTCCGCGGCAGATATTAAATCCGGCAAAGATAATGTAATAAATTTTGCGATAGAATATTTGAAGCAATAGCACAATGGATAAACATGAAGTTCAAACCGATCGGAACATCGCGCGTGGCAATTCCAAATATCTTCGGTGAAAGTGCTCAGTTTCGGGATACTTATTCAAAGTTATCGGATATAACAATCACTTTTCAGATTATTGGCAGATCAATAAGAATTATAGCCAAAGATTTAGAACATAGTGCATTCGAAGAAAGATATTATTGCTTTGGGAAAATCAGTGAAAATATAGTTACAGTTCGTTTTACATATAGAAATAATAAAATAAGAATACTTGGAGCCGGGTATTGGAGAAAAGGAAAACAGATATATGAAAAAGAAAATAAAGTATAGTAATGAAAAAATCGGGAAAGTTGAAGTAGTAAAAGACTTCTTGCCAAAGCCAGAAGATCTGATATTTAAAGAGAATAATGTAAAAGGGACACTTAATCTAAGTTAATCAAGTATTGAGTTTTTCAAAGTGGTTGCAAAAAAACAAGGAAGTCAATATCAAAAAGTGATTAGGAATTTACTTGATAAATATTCTTCTCATTATTCTCAATAGTTTTATAAACAATAGATTCGGCTTATGTAAGCACGGCAGCTAATACTTGGCTAAAGGCTACAATTTTTTTACATTTATCAATTTACAAATTTTAATGTTTGGTGCTTCCCCGATTAAATCGGGGCAGGCTGTATCAAGTATCTTGTCAAAAGTAGTTCTTCTATGATAAATATTTCCAATTATAAAATTTATTTAATCAAATCGAGTATTATTGCTCCAGGCTGCGCCTTAGCCGCCACGCAGTTTGGCAGATTAACTTAATTTTAATGAAGGAGGCAGAGGACATGAGGAAAATAATTGTTTTATCATTTATTAGCTTAGATGGAGTAATGCAGGCGCCCGGTGGGCCTAAGGAAGATATATCTGGTAGATTCAAATATGGCGGCTGGACTGCACCGTATGGTGACGAAGTTATTGGAAGAGTCATGGCAAAACAAATGAAACCTGCGGATCTTCTTTTAGGCAGAAAAACATTTGAGATTTTTGCCGGCTTCTGGCCTGAACATGCGGACTTTTGGCCAGGCATCAATGATGTTACAAAATACGTCATGTCCAAGACCTTGAAAAAGTCAGATTGGAAAAACTCAGTTTTCATCAAAAGCTTAGCAGAAATAAAAAAGCTCAAACACATGCCTGCGAGCAAGAAAGGTTCAAAAGGTTCTGACATTAAAGTTTGGGGAAGTGGTGAGCTCATTCAGCTGCTACTTAAGAATGATTTAGTGGACGAACTCTGCCTCAAAATTTATCCGTTGACTCTTGGTAAAGGAAAGAAGTTGTTTGACAATGGAACGATTCCGGCGGCATTTACATTAACAAAGAGTATTGTTACGCCAAGCGGAGTGATTATAGCCAATTACAAGCGAGCTGGAAAAGTCAAGACAGGTACTATTGGAGCTTAAGTATTGTTAAGATAAAGGACCGAAAGTGAATTTAAAAATTAATGATAATGTGTTTGATCAATTTCCAAACATTGAAACCAAAAACCTAGTTCTAGAAAGTTTTATGATCAAAGATGCAGAAGAAATATTCAAAATTCGATCGGATGATAGAGTGACAAAATATTTAGATAGAGATAATCATAAAACCGTTGAGGAATCCGGGTCTATGATACAAAGTATAATTAAATCATTCGAAGATAAAACTGGTATTAATTGGATTATTCGTGAAAAAATATCATTTGAAGTAATAGGGTATATAGGTTATTGGAATTTAATAAGAGAAAATGTCCGGGCTGAAATTGGTTATGCATTGAAACCCGAATATTGGGGTAAAGGTTATATGTCCGAAGCATTATTAAAAGTAATTGAATTTGGCTTCAACGATTTCAATTTACATAGTATCATGGGTAACGTTAACCCTCAAAATAAAAGATCGATCAAATTATTAGAGAAGTACGGATTCAAGAAAGAAGCTCATTTCAGAGAGGATTATCTATATAACGGGAAATACTTAGATAGTGAAATATATTGTTTGTTAGAAAAAGATTTATAGCAAAAAACAAACATCTAACTGTGCATTTGAAGCCGACCGGAACTCTTGGCGCCAGGTGACAGACCCGCTTTTCGGGACAGGCGGTTTTTGCGTTCAACATGTGTAATTATTGGCTTTGTAGTTAATGGGAATGTCGCTTCGTAAAGTAGTTCTGTTAAAGAAACATTTTAATAATTTTGGCATTTGTCATTAAGCGGTAGCGCTGTTCTGCTTTAATAAATTGATAAGGCAATATGAAAAGAATATTTAATTATTTTCTATTTCTTGAGTGGGTTTATTGCTTTGGATTTGCTCAAGCACAAAATTATTTTCCTTTAGTAATTGGAAACAGATGGGACTTCGTCGATCATAAGTGGGATGCCAATGGGTATAGTGAATATGATACACTGAGCCTAAATATTTATGCCGATACTTTAATAAATAATGAAAAGTATTATAGAATTACAAGCAATCCGTGGGTTTATAATCTTATTCGCTCAGATTCTGTAGGAATATATTTCTATGATACAGTCAACAATCATGAGTGGTTGTTTTTTAAATATAATTTACCTTTAGGTCAATATTTAGTAAATGGTTATAATCTATCGCCGCTTGATACTAATAGTTTTATCAGAGTTTACAAATCTTTAGACGATACAGTTTATCTATTTAATCAGTCGCTTAGGAGAATGAGGTATTATATAGATAAGGGCATTGATAATGCTTATTCACTTACTATAACTCCTCACCTTGGTTTTCTCGATATTGATGCATCAAATGTTATGTCCAATGAGAATATGGGACTTTTGGGTTGCATAATTTCAGATACTATTTATGGAAAACTTACATCTGTAGAAAATATTAGGGAAATGCATCAGGAGTATGCACTATTCCAAAATTATCCGAACCCATTTAATCCAACAACTATTATTTCTTATTCAATTCCTGAAAGTCAGCTAATTGAAATTAATATTTATGATATACTTGGGAGAAGAATAACGACATTGATTAAAGAATATAAACAAGCTGGAATACATACAATAGAGTTTAATGGGTTCAACTTAGCTAGTGGGATTTACTATTACCAATTAAATGCAGATACATTTATTCAAACAAAAAAGTTTATTTTGCTAAAATAGAAAAAGCATAATCAGCAGTCCAAGCTGACAGCCCCGCAAAGCGCATAGGCGTCAACTTAAAAGAGTCATGTTCCAATAAAATATAGAATATTTATTTGATTTATGGGTTAATTAAGAATTTTATTATGTCATGCCTTCGGCATTCTATTTTACTTTTTCTTTTAATATTTACAGTAATATCATCCCTTCGGGATTAAGGCAAATAAATCCCGTGAGGCCTGCCTGCCGGGATGATATAATTATCATCGGCAGTTGTTTTCTATTAGTGTTTTTTTTAAAGCAGAAAAACGTATTATTGGGGAGTCTTGTATGGCAATACCGCGCCGAGATCTGAGTTGAGGGGTCTGGTAATAGGGATTTTTACCTATAAGGAGGAAGTAATATAAATTTTCGGTAATTCAACTATTTCAAAACACATTTAAAATAGTGAGGATAATATGAAAAACTTTTTTGTTGTATTATTAGCCACCATGTGTATTGCAAGCATTTCCTTTGCCCAAACTACTACAAATGAATCTCAGAAACTTACACTTCGTGTGACATCTAGCAGTGAGAAATCAATATCTTTTGTCGCTTCGATATTCTTTAAGACAGACAAAGCAAGACTTGACAATACTATGCAACAAACTCCATATGAGATTACCGTTGAATCGAATTATGTGAATGCAACAATTATCAAGACGTCCGGAGATGGAGATCTGATCGTTGATTTAATAAAGTCAAAGAAAGTTGGTGATCAACCTGACCTCAAAGCAAGCAGTTCCACTGCTGTAGTAGTAGGCACACAGAATGCGGAAAAGGGCATATATTATCAACATACTTTTTAAGATTTGCGGCAGTCTAACCAGGCATTAATGTTGGAACAATTAAGTTGGGCACATTCTATACTACTTGGGTTGGAATGCACTCATTTAATTTTGTTTACTGAATGAGCTTTTTTGTTTAGTACAATTTGAAAATATGCAGCAGTGTTGTTATGGTGAAAAAATTAATATTATTTCTATTCTGGATATTTCTTAGTAATACATTTTATCCTCAGACTAAATGGCTTATAGAAAAGGATTCAATGAATATTGCTATTCTTATATCAGATTATCAGACTTATCAATTTGAAGGAGGAAACTTATCTTATTACGCAGCGATTGATTCAATAATTAATAAAATTCCGATGGAAAGCGAATATGTACCTGTGGTAGATTACGGAAGTATAAGTT
>JAJYCM010000089.1 GCA_021778375.1 Bacteroidota bacterium | reverse complement strand
AAAGATGGAAGTTCCGCTCGCAGCGACACTATTTCCAACTTGTTTGTAAACGGAATTGAAAATATTCCCTACACACCTTATAATTTTAATTATACTTACATTTCAAGTAATTCCTTAAATCTCTCATGGAAAGATTCAACCCTTAGCGATCCGCCCGGTTTTGAGATTTGGAGAAAAGATGGATACTTTGGGTCTTATTCGATTCATTTAGTATCTCCGCCTAATACCTTTAACATTAATGATAATAATGTTTCTGATTCAACGATTTATTATTATAAAATTCGTGGAATTAATAGATCAGGAGCATCAAGTTTTAGTAATGAAATTTCAACCGGCGGTAACGGTTCCTTTAGGTCAATTCCTCCTCCCACAAATGTTGTTGTAAAGGCAACGGGCCCTGATTCTGTGGAGATAACATGGAACTATTCTGGTGCAGTAATAAATTATTTCAAGGTTGAAAGAAAGTACAGCTGGTCTACTTACAGCGCCATAGGTACTCTTAGCGGAAGTGTACATCAATTCTTCGATAACAATAGCGGGTTAGTCCCCTTGACGGAATATTATTATCGGGTGAAGGCTTTTAGCAGCTCAGATTCCTCCTGGTCGAATGATATATTAGTGACGACTCCTTCGAATTGATTAAATGCTTTTGGGAATTTAACAATGATAGATATGGCTAAAATTGGCAACAGTACATAAAATAAATAGTAAATTATTTAACTCTTTTAAAGAGAATATAAAAAATCCATTTTTGGTGCTAAACCATAATGGAGATATCTTATTTTTAAACGATGAAGCCTCTTCACTTCTTTCTCTTCAACAAAACGATAATAATATCTTTAATGTTGTTGAAGAATTATCTTCAAGAAAAATCAGCAATCTAATTGAAGAAACATACGTATCAGGAAAACCGCTTACCGAAGAAATCTTAATTAATTTATCAAACGGAAATTCATTCAGTGCTCAGATTACTGTCAGTTCATACAAAGATGAAAATGAATTATTTGTCTTTTGTACTCTGAAACCATTCGACTTAAAACTAGGAATTATTGGTAAAACAATGATCAAATCTGAGATTGAAGATTTGAAAGAATTAATAAATAACGATAAAATATTTGAACTCATTATTGAACTTAGAACATTATATCCTTTAACTTTTATTGGGAGAGAAAAATTATTAACTGAGCTGAACAAAGAGGAAGAGCTTTTCTGGATAAAAAATTATGATGGTAATTTTGCATTAGCTAATAAAAGTTTGGCAAACTTTATTGGGCTTAGTCCAACCCAGCTTGAAGGAAAGTCCGTAAAATCTTTTATCCCGTCATTCCTAAATAATTTTATAGAAACAATTGAAGATTATATCAGAGAAACATTTAATTTTGTTTCTATTGAAGGAGTTTCACTTTTTGGTATATCAGCTTCAAGCAATTACAATACAATTTTTATCCCATTGGTAGATGCAGACAATAAAGTAATTGCATTTATTGGTGTAATTCAAAAAGTCAAGCAATTATTGACTGAACAACCATATTCTCTTTTGCAGGCTTCAGATATCAATATTTTCGAAAGGATTAATAAACCAATTTCTTTAATTGACAAGGAAGGGATAATTAAGCATGAAAGCAAAGAATTTTGTAAATTATTTTCCGAAGAAATTAAAGATTTAAGAAATCTAAAAATAGACCAAGTTTTCCCGATTTCTATTTCGGGTAATATTCATAAATTTATGAGATCATCTTTGGATGATGAAAATATTGAAATTACCGGAGACATAAAATTAGGTGATGAAAAAGCTAATAAGTATTTTTTAATATTAAGCAAGATATATGATCAAAAAAATCAGTTTATTGGCACTTCAATCTTAATTGAAAGTTCAAAATTAGAAGATGATCTTGAAACTATTATAAAAAGCCGAGGAAGAATGTTTGACATATTAATAAAAAATAATCCTGAACCAATTTTCATTTATGAAACAGAAAATCTTAGGTTCATAGAAGTAAACCAAGCGGCTTTAGCATTTTATGGCTACAGGCGTGATGAATTTTTGCAAATGGATTTGACTGACCTTTATACACCTGAAGATATTCAAACTTTACTCGGTTCATCAAATGTAACAAATATAAACGGTAAGTTTAATGGGCCTTTTAAACATAGGAAAAAGGATGGTTCATTCGCAATTGTAAAGATAAGTAAAATAGCCTTTAGGTTTAACGATAAAGATGCACATTATAATATTATTAAAGATGTGACTAGTCAGCTCGACTTAGAAAAAAAGACTCTGCTTTATAAATCAGCATTTGATAACACAGAGGATATTGTAATCTTAACGGATGTAAGTGGTTTTATAACATATGTTAATTCTTCTGCAGAAAATAATTTAGGCTATTCTATAAAGGATATCGAAAATACTTCTTTCGCATCGCTCGCTAAAGATGATGAAAGGGGAATGGTGAATGGGTCGATATTTCAAGCTCAAAAAAAAGAACCTGTAAAAATGAATTTTGAGATTAAAAAATCCGACGGTAGCTTTTTAAAAACAGAATTATTCGCAACTCCAATCTTGGATTACAAAGGCGAAATAGATTCCTTTACCATTTTAGCCAAAGTTGAAAGAGAATTTATCGATCATTCAAAAGAAATTATTAATGATATAATTCCGGAAAAAGATTATTCCAGTGATCATTTAATACCAGAAACAATTACCACTTCATTTTTGTCAAATCTATTTCATGAAATACTTACCCCTATTAATGTCATCTTGGGATTTGTCCAAGAGTTAAAAGATAGTATTAAAGATTTATCTCCTGAACAGGAAGAATCCGTGGATTTTATTAATCAGAATAAAGAAAGACTACTTACAACGATGAATTCAATGGTTGAATTTGCTTCCATTGGCAGAGAAAATAATAAGATTAATCCGCAACCAATTTTTATTACAGAGATTATTGATCAGCTTCAGGATGACATAAAAGATGTTCTAAAATCAAAAGGAATAGAATTTGCATATGGGAAAATATCTTCATCTTTGAAGTTTGAATCTGACAAACAGAAATTTCAAATGTTAATTTCTTTGATGGCCCGAATCGCCTCCCAGATAATTAAAGAAAAAAGATTATATTTTTCTTCATTTCAAATTGATGATGAGCATTTTGTTGTTACTTTTAGGGATAGTTATGCAAATACTTCAAAACTATTGATAGATAATTTATATAGTTTGTTTCAGCTTGATAATTATTCTTCAGCAAAAGATTACGGAATTTCAAAAATTACATCACAATTAGCTAATTCCATGTTAAAACTCTTGAAAGGGAAGTTTGAGATTTTTGAGAGAACGACAGATAAAAATAATTACGGATTTATTTTCCCGGTTTCACTTTCCCAAACAATTGAAGCCTCAAAAGACGATGTCGTAATTAATCAACAGGAAGAAGAATATTTGGAAAAAATTCCTGAAGTAAATAATATAGAACTTAGCAATGAGAAATTAGACCTGGTTCCCGAACCAGCCGAAGAAGAAAGTATTGAACGTGTTATACCGCTAAGGGAACAAAGAATATTAAAAAAAGTTCACTCTAAAAATTTGCCTACTCAGATTGATATTTCATCCTTGTCATGTTTATATATCGAAGATCAAGTTGACTCACAAATCCTTTTCAGAGTTCAGATGAAAGAGTTAAAAGAAATTAAATTTGCAGTAAGTTTTGAAGAAGCTCTCCCACTACTTGATGAAAATCATTTTGATTTCGTTGTGATGGATATAAATCTTCAAGGAGAATATAACGGCCTGGATGCGCTTAAAATTATTCACAAAATGCCGAATTATGAAAACATCCCGATTATAGCTGTTACTGCTTATGTGTTGCCCGGCGACAAAGAAAAATTTATTGCAACAGGGTTTAATGACTTCATATCAAAACCCATTTTCCGGGAGAAGATGATCGAATCATTGGAAAAAATATTTATGTTGCAAGTATAAACCTCAACCCGGAGGCCAGGTCATTTTCCTCCCGCCAAGAAGATGCATATGCAAGTGATTGACTTCTTGTCCTCCGTTTTTGCCGCAGTTAATTACTAGTCTGAAACCATCCGCCTCAATTTTCATTATTTTGGCAATAGAATTTGCAGCGTCAAATAATTGTCCGAGTATTTCTGCGTGATCTTTACCGTTTAAATCAGTTACAGTTGCGATTTCTACTTTGGGAATTATTAAAATATGAACCGGAGCTTTTGGATTAATATCCTTAAACGCCAACACGAAATCGTTTTCAAAAACTATATCCGCTGTAATTTCTTTTCTAACTATTTTAGAAAAAATTGTATCGCTCATAATTGTTATTCCTTCTCAATCCCATATTTTTTTATTTTATTATAAAGATGGCTTCTCTGTATTTCCAAAATCTCGGCTGTCTTACTTATATTCCAGTCGTTAGCATTCAGTTGTTTTATTAGAAAAGCCTTTTCAGCTTTCTCCTTAAATTCTTGAAAAGAATTGCTGTCGTCAATTATATCTTCAATGGAAGTTTTTCCGGTTGGAAATAGAAACTCGACATCCTTTCTTGAAATAGATTTCTTATCTATCATAATTATGATTCTTTCTACCGCGTTTCGAATTTCTCTGACGTTTCCTGTCCATGTAACTCCTTGAAGAAAATTCACAGCGTCATCTTCAAAGATAACTTTAGGTCTCTTGTGCTTTTCAATTATCTCAGCTATGAAATGGTTAATTAAAACAGGTATATCTTCAACTCTATCTTTAAGAGGGGGAATGAGAATTGGGATAACATTTAGCCTGTGAAAAAGATCTTCTCTGAAATTTCCCTTTTCAATTTCTTCCCTTAAATTTTTATTGGTAGCAGCTAAGATTCTAACGTCAATCTCAATTTTTTTTGTCCCTCCGACTCTCTCAATCCTGCTATCCTCGATTGCTCGTAAAACTTTTGCTTGAGCTTGAAGACTCATATCTCCGATCTCATCTAAAAAAATTGTTCCCTTATTTGCAAGTTCAAACTTACCTATTCGCTGTTGAATTGCACCGGTAAATGATCCCTTTTCATGTCCAAATAATTCAGATTCAATTAACTCATTGGGAATTGCAGCACAGTTTACTTCAATGAATGGTTTATCCTTTCTTAAGCTTTTGTTGTGAATTGCTCTTGCTACTAAATCTTTACCTGTTCCATTTTCGCCTGTAATCAATACTCTTGTATCGATCGGTGCAACTTTATCAATAAGTTCAAGTATGCTCGTTATTGCTTTGCTTTTGCCAAGAATCTTTTCGCTGCCAAAAAGTGTTTTTTTAATCTCTTTATTTTCAAGAAGCAAATTAGCCTGGTCAACCGCGTTTCTAACGCTGATTAGAAGCTTTTCCCGGTCAATTGGCTTTTCGATAAAATCGAAAGCGCCCAGCTTTGTTGCTTTAATTGCATTTTCTACGCTTCCGTGCGCAGAAATAATTATTACCGAAACAGATGGATTTGTATCTTTCACTTTCTTCAATACCTCAAAGCCGTTCATCTCCGGCATTTGAATGTCAAGCAAAAGAGCTGCAATTTGTTGGGTAGAAAATCTTTCCAATCCTTCTGAAGCGCTTGTTGTAAAATCAACTTGATAGCCTTCATAATCAAGGATCATTTTAATACTTTCACAAATTTCCCTTTCGTCGTCTATTATTAATATCAAATTCATAACTGGTATCTAAAAAAAATAAGTGAACGAATAATCATTACTTCTGACGGCATAATATTTCTGTTGTGTTTTAATATTTCGCCAAAAATATTTCCTAATATGTTTGTTTGAAGGTCTCTAGGATCAATCGAATTTTGGACTTCAAAATCCTGCTCAAAAACTTCTATAAAATAACCAAATAGATTGCCTAAATCAAAAATATTTGATGAATATGAAAGAAATGCACTTCCGAAAAAGTGTGCAAGTTTATCCTTATCGCCAAAATCATTTTGAGGCGTATCAAAAAATAAATTTTTGGGGAGATTATTATTTTTTAGTAAGTAAACATTCTCAGGTGCCGAAGGTAAATGGTAAACCACGATAGCATCTATTAAAGGAATTTCTACACGCACTTTGTTGTAGGGTATTACCGCAAATGTTAAATCGAATAATGCCTCTTGGTAATTATAGTTATCATACTTTAATGCTCTGACGTAAATTGTGTCTGCTAATGCTAAATCGTTATTGGCCAAACTTAAATTATTAAAATAATCCGAAGCTATAAAACCGGAGAGATAATTTAGGGCTTTGGATAATTTGCTCTGCTGGGGAAATGTATTTGAGAAAAAAGTTGCAAGAATGAAAATAAAAAGAATAATTTTTATTCTCGTCAATTGGCTGAATGCTTTTTTTAGCATTAGGTCTGAATTACTCCCACATTAAATTTCTGGGTATCGGGATTGTTATTTGCTACTTCAAGGGCCATTGAAATATAGTCTCTTGAAAGTGCCGGATCGATTATTTCATCAATCCAAAGACGGGCAGCAGCATAAAGTGGACCGCTGGTTTCTTCGTAAGAATTTAAAATGTCATTAAGAAGTTTTTTCTTTTCTCCTTCACTAAAAAGTTTCCCATCTTTTTCAGCTTGCTTTAGTTTGATATCTAATAAAACACTGCTTGCCTGAGAACCTCCCATAACAGATATTTTCGCGTTTGGGTATGCGAAAATAAATCGTGGGTCATAAGCTTTACCACACATTGCATAATTACCCGCGCCAAAGCTATTCCCAACAATTATAGTGATTTTAGGTACAACGGAATTTGCAACCGCATTTACCATTTTTGCCCCGTCTTTAATTATACCTCCGTGTTCAGCTCTGCTACCAACCATGAACCCTGTAACATCTTGAAGAAATATTAATGGGATTTTCTTTTGATTGCAATTCATAATAAATCGTGCAGCTTTATCGGCGCTGTCTGAATATATTACCCCTCCTACTTGCATTTCGCCGGTTTCAGTTTTAACAATGTTTCTTTGGTTTGCCACGATTCCAACCGCCCATCCATCAATTCGCGCATACCCTGTTATAATAGTTTTCCCGTAACCGGCTTTGTATTCGTCCATCTCCGAGCCATCTGTGATTCTTCCAATCAATTCATACATATCGTATGGTTTTATAGGATCTTCAGGAAGCAATCCATAAATTTCTTTTGGACTGAATAGTGGCGGATTACTTTTTATTCTGCTGAATCCAGCTTTGGTCTGGTCGCCAAATTTTTCAGTTAAACTTCTTATTTGCTGTAGGCATTCCTCATCGTTTTTCATTACATAATCAGTTACACCGGATAAATTAGACTGAACTTTGGCGCCACCGAGTTTTTCGTTATCTATCACTTCTCCTATTGCTGCTTTTACAAGATGAGAGCCAGCAAGAAAAACAGAACCTTCTCCTTCAACTATTAAAGCTTCGTCACTCATGATTGGCAGATAAGCGCCACCAGCAACACACGGGCCCATAATTGCAGCTATTTGAGGAATTCCCTTTGCCGACATTACGGCATTGTTTCTAAATATTCTTCCGAAGTGTTCTTTATCAGGAAAAATTTCATCTTGCATCGGTAAAAACACTCCAGCGCTGTCTACTAAATAAATAACTGGTATATGATTTTCTAAAGCTATTTCTTGCGCTCTTAAATTCTTCTTTACTGTTATAGGAAACCATGCTCCGGCTTTTACTGTTGCGTCATTTGCAATAATTATATGAAATTTCCCGTTAATTTTTCCAATTCCATAAATTGTGCCTGAAGAAGGTGCGCCTCCGTATTCTTTGTACATTCCATAACCTGCGAAGGTGCTGAGCTCAAAAAAACTTTTTTCATCATCAACTAATTTATTTATTCTTTCACGTGCGGTTAATTTTCCTTTACCTTTTTGTCTTTCAATAGCTTTTTTGCCACCGCCTAATTTAATTTGTTCTTTTTCCGAATTGAGTTTCCGGAGAAGATTTTTATAAAAATCTTCTCTCTTTAGGTACGTTTCGCTATCTTTTATTGCTTTGCCGATTTTATTCATTAGATCTTTCGGTGATTAATTTTCTTTTAATAATTCTTTTGCAATTACAATTCTTTGAATTTCCGAAGTACCTTCCCCTATAGTTAAAAGCTTAACGTCGCGATAAAATTTTTCAACCGGGAAATCTTTGATATAGCCGTAACCACCCAATATTTGCACTGCCTCGCTTGCTGCTTTTTCAGCTACCTCACTGGCAAAAAGCTTTGCCATTGCGGCTTCTTTAATATTTGGTATATTCTTATCTTTCAAAAATGCAGCCCTATATGTTAACATTCTTGCTGCATCAATATTGGTTTGTATCTCTGCCAATTTAAATTGAATTGCCTGGAATTCACTTAAGGTTTTTCCAAATTGTTTACGCTCTTTGCTATATTTTGCAGCGGCATCCAAAGCGCCTTGAGCTAATCCGACACTCAATGCAGCGATGGAAATCCTTCCTCCTTCTAAAATTTTTAAGGCTTGAATAAAACCCTCTCCTTCATTGCCAATTAAATTCTCAAATGGAACTTTACAGTTTTCAAATATTAATTGTGATGTATCGCTCGCGCGCATTCCTAATTTATTTTCCTTTTTGCCTGCAAAAAATCCTTTCATCCCTTTTTCAAGTATAAATGCGGAAATCCCTTTCCGCCCCTTCGCTTTATCTGTAATAGCCATTACTACTGCAGTTTCGCCAACCGTCCCGTGCGTAATAAAATTTTTACTACCGTTTAATAAATAGTAATTGTCTTTTTTTTCAGCAACTGATTGTAAACCTCCTGCATCGCTGCCAGAAGAAGATTCTGTTAAACCCCACGCTCCAATTTTTCTTCCGGAGGTTAAATCAGGGAGAAATTTTTTCTTTTGTTCTTTATTGGCAAACCTAAAAATATGATTTGTACAAAGTCCGTTATGAGCAGCTACCGAGAGAGCGATTGAAGGGTCAACTTTCCCAAGTTCTTCAATAATAATTGCAAATTCTAAATATCCTAACCCTGCGCCCCCAAATTCTTCGTCAACTACAATTCCTAAAAAACCTAAATTACCAAGTTCCTTAAAAATATCAGTCGGGAATTTTTGTGCTTCATCCCATTCCATTATTAATGGACGTATTTTATTATTAGAGAATTCCCTAATAGTATCCCGTATAAAAGTTTGATTCTCATTAAGGGTTGTCAAATATGAACTTTCAGTGGGTATCATAAAAATTCCTTTCACTCCTTCAGCTTGATTATTGCTGAAAATATTTTAAGATAGAAAATCTTTTGAATGTCCTATCTTGGTTAATGAATTGAACCTATCTAAAATTAAAGCTGCTTCCTGAAATTTTCTATAATTTCTTCCGCAATGTGATATGGGGACGAATTACCTAATACTATCTTTTCTAAAGAATTGTTTAATGATTTTTCTCCCTCACCGCTCCATAATTTTTTTCTTATCTGGTCTTCAACTATTTCCTTGATTCTGTTTTTCGCGTGCTGTTCTCTTTTTA
>JAJYCM010000088.1 GCA_021778375.1 Bacteroidota bacterium | reverse complement strand
TGAAACGGAAGCGTGTGCACCAGTTAAAGGGAAACCCGTAGTGTTATGATTAAAGGTTGCTTGAGCAAATGTTGTAGTATTATGGCAGTCCTGACAAGTTGTTGGGAACTTTGCAGCAACGTGATCGGGATTTTTTGCAGTAATATAATTCTGCGTATGGCAAGGATAGCAATTGGTAGTTAATCCTTTAAAATTACTTCCAGGCGAGTGACAAGCAAAGCAATTTTGAATATTATGTCCTCCGACCAGCGGGAAGAAACTGTGATTAAAACTTGTATTACCCCAGGTGAAATTAGTTAAGCTATGACAAGTTTGGCAGTCGGTAGAAAAATTAGCTTGCACATGATTGGGCGTAGTAGTTGCATAATATTGCTGTTTATGACAGCTAAAGCAGGAAACACTTTGAGCAGGGAAATATAAATTTGCATATCCTGAATGGCAGCTTTGGCAATCTACATTTAAATGAATTCCAATGAGAGGAAATCTGCTATTTTGATGCATCTGAATTATATTAAAAACTAACCATGTATTTGTTGTATGGCATTGAACGCAGTTTGTTCCAACACTGTTTTGATGAACATCCTTATGACATGATTCGCACTGAATTTTAACATCGGAAAACACCAAACTCTTATGACATGATTGACAACTAACAGAAACATGCTGCCCGGTAAGTTTAAAAGATGTTTCAGTATTGTGGTCAAACTTTATATTCTTTGGAATAATTTTCCAATTTGTTGATTCATGGCAATTTGAGCAGTCTATTTTAAGTAAATTGCCGTGTGGCGATTGCGCAAAAATGCTCGCCGCACTAATCAACAAAAATATTATGCATGGCAAGAGGCGCATTTAAAGTCTTTCAATTTATATTGTATAAAAACGTTTACATTCTCCGTAACTTTTTTATGACAGGATGAACATGATACTTTTTCGTGAGCACCTTTCAATTGGAAATTAGATTTTTCATGATCAAATTTTATAGGTTTCCAATTATCGTAGCCATGACAGTTTTCGCATATAGGCTTACTACCAATTTTATTAGAATTGAATTGACCGAAGTGCACATCGTTATGGCATATAATGCAGTTCAAATTAAGTGAAGCAAATCTGAAAGAAATTTTCCCGGATTCATTTTTTTCTTCATGACAGTCCCGGCAAGGAACAGAAGAATGTTTGCCCGACAACTTGAAGTTTGTAAGATCGTGATCAAAATGAATTTTCTTCCAATCATCGGTAACATGGCATGATTCACATCTATTATCGGGCATAAACTTTTCAGTTAATTCTGTTCCGTGAACATTTTCATGACAGTCGATGCATTTAATTCCAATATTTCTAAAGTGCCATTGTTTTAAGTTTGTTTTGTAATGACACGATTGACAAGAGACAGCTAAATGCGCACCCGTTAACGGGAGTTTTGCTTTGTTATGTTCTCGAATAGTATATAGAGTTGTTTTAAAACTGAAGATATCATGACATTCTTTGCAGTCCGTTACAACATTATTAACGGTAAATTCGCCGAAGTGAGCATCTTTATGGCAGTCAGTGCATTTTGCAAATTTTAGTTTAGAGAGTAAATTTTCCCCGTGACAATCTATACATGAAACACGTTGGTGAGCGCCTTCAAGCGGAAATCGAGTCTTACTGTGATCAAAAGTATTTTTGTTCATAATTTTAAATGATTCAACATTATGGCATCTAACACAATTTTCGTCAAATTGTCCTTTATGAACATCTTGATGACAGGGGGTACAGTTTCTGAATTGTAGTCCGACAAATTTTTGAAACGATTTTCCGTTCAATGTTTCTTTCATGTGACATTTAACGCACTCAACTTTTGTATGTGCACCGGATAGTTTAAATTTTGCAGTTTCATGATTAAACAAAGCAGCAGGTTTAAACATTACAGTATTATGGCAGGAGGCGCAATTATTACCAAGAGTATTTTGATGAACGTCCTTATGGCACGAGACACAGTTGGTACTTAACCCCAGATAGGTTCCATTTCTTTTTTTGAAGAGAGAATTCGTTATAAAATTTGTTTGATGACACTCCTCGCATTTTATTTGCGAATGTTTTCCATCCAGTTTGAATCCTGCTTTATTATGATCGAACTTATCGGGATAAAAATTTATTATTCTAAAGCTTCGTCCGTGATGTTCGCTGTGGCAGTCCCAACAATTTGTGTTCTTGACGTAAGAGGTTGAATGGTAACCTATGTTTCCATCAATCATAGTTTTTATTTCGGCATGACAAGAAAGACAGCGGGAGTTCTCCAATTGTTTCCCCATCACATGACACTTCATACAATTGCTTAAACCTTCAAGATTTTCATGAGCGAAGGTTAAATTACCAGGAGAAATTTGAGCATGTATTTTTGATGAATATGACAATAGAATTATAAATGCGTATAAAATATTTTTAATGGTCTTTATTTTAATTTTCATGTTTTAACAGCACTTCGCCGAATTTTTTAGTGACATGGATTCCTGTTTTCTGTAGAAAATCAGAAGGAAGCAATCCACCGGCTAAGATATATACAAGATCATTCTCAAGTTCCAGCACCCGATGTGAATTATTAAATGTGAGAATAATCTTGTCCTCAAGAATTTCTTTTACATTTGAGTTAAAGATTATTTCAACTTTCTTTTGGAGAGATGCTTCGATAATATTTGATAAGTTCGTTGGTTTAATTCTTGAGAAACTGTCACTCCGGTAGGAAAGCCAAACCTTATTATGAGCCGATTGAGAAAGCATAAGCGCTGCCTCGATAGCGGAATCACCCCCGCCAACAACAAGGACTTTTTTATTAGAAATCAATTCAGGTTCTATTAGGCGATATACCACTTTTTCTTGTTCCTCACCCGGCACACCAAGTTTACGCGGTGATCCTCTTCGCCCAATAGCAATAATAACTCCTTTTGAAGTGTAAGTTCCCTTTGATGATTTAACTTCAAAACGATTATTTATTTTTGCAATTGATTCAACTTTTTCATTTTCATTTATAGATATTTTATTTTCTTTTAAGATTGAATGCCAAATTTCCAATAATTCCGGTTTGGAAGTTTCCTTCATTTTCAATTTACCATACATAGGAAGTTCTACAGGAGAGGTCATAATTATTTTTGAGCGCGGGAAATTATAAATCGTACCACCAAGGGTATCTTGTTCAAGAGTTAAGAAACGTAGTTTGTATTTAGTCGCTGTTAATGAAGCAGAAATACCTGCGGGCCCGGCGCCAACAATGACAAGGTCATATTCAGTTTGGACTTGTTTGTTTATCTTTTTTGTGAAATAAGTTACAGCCTGTTTGCCTTGCTCAATGGCATTTTTAATTAATCCCATGCCGCCTAATTCTCCAGCTATATAAAGACCGGGAATGTTTGTCTCAAATTCCTGGCTAACATGCGGGAGATCAACTCCTCTTTTTTCTGTTCCAATACAAAGCGTTATCGCATTTAATGGGCATGCATGGAAACAAGCACCGTGCCCAACACAACGTGATGTATTAATAACACGTGCCTGACCATTAACCAAGCCGATTATATCCTGTTCGGGACAAGCAGTAATACATGCACCGCTTCCAATACATCGTTCAAGATCTATAACAGGATGAAGAGAAACCGGCTCATAGGACCCCAATTTTTTGGCGGTTTTGATTTTAGATATAGTTGTTTTCGATACAAGAAAATATTTTCTCAGATACCAGGTCAGGATGGCGACTGTAAATAAGAATAAAATGAAATATGTAGCGTAATTTTCTATTAGAGTTTCCATCTATAATCTGAGTTATTATGACAAAAAATTATCCCGAAGATTATTCGGCAGTCAAATATCAATTTTAGAAACTGAATGCTCTAGCAGACTTATATATTTCAATGAAGAATTATTATGACATTTAGAATATCCACCTGTAGCCGAAGGCTACCGTAACAGCGATGTGAATGAACATTATAACAAACATAAGAATGGCAAAAGGTAAATGAATAACATGCCAATATTTGAAAAAATTTTGCATCGTTTTCAGGAGTCCTATTCTTCGAGAAACAATCAGTTTTGTTTTGGTTGTTTTCGCAATCCTATTTCGCTGTGGTCTTGGAACTCCCGCAAGAGCTAATTCATGCTTCAGCCTATAAATGACACTTTTTGTGCCAAAAAAATCTTTTATGATAAAGATAAATCCAGTTTTTAATTTAACGTTCTTATATCGTTTAAGTGAAGAAATTTCTTCAATTTCCGAAAAAATATTTTCGGGTATTTTATATACATTTTTCAATTGGTACGAAAGATTTTCGTTTTGTGCATTTAATTCATTTATTCCTATCATTTGCCCCTGTATGGTGTGCGGTATCTGGACGTAAAGGAACCTGCCAACAATTCCGCTTAACACTACTGCGGTCATACTCCAAAAACTTACCGCTACTATCCCTCCAAATTTAAAAGCGGTGTGAAACAAGATAAAAATAGGCCCAAGAGTGCAAAGGAAGATATGAAGTTCGAGCCAGTTTTTTAGATATCCAAAGTTGAAAAAAAATCTTATTCTCTTTCTGGTCATATAAACCGCAACCCCGGCTATCATCATAAGGCTTCCCAAAACTCCTAGTCCTTGCCCGATAAACCCGCTTGGCTTTAATAAAATATCCTGAGGGTTAAAAAATCTTGTTAGAAGGGGTGTGGAATAATATTGGTATCCATTTATTGCCAACAGAAGTGTAGATGCAATACCAATAATAAAAAAGGATGAGATATATATAGCGTGTAGTTTCTTATTCATTTGAAAAAAGGAATAAATGAAGAATATTGTTGGAGATAATTTAATAAGGCGGTTAAAATTAACCGCCTATAATTTATCCTAAGCTAAGCTTGATCAAGCTCATATAAAGTTGAATACTTTGTAGAATTTTCAACAGTGAGGTCATTTAATTTACTAATAAGAATATTTACCCTTTCGTCTTGATTATCGTCGAAAGCTTCATAGGCTTCCGAAGATATAAAAGAATAAATTTCCTCATAATGATTTGCTTTCCCTTTCAATTCATAAACGGCATAACTTTCTAAGCCTTCCGCTTTAAAAAGATTTTTAAGTTCTTTAACAACACTTAAATATTCATCTTTTTTCTCAGGCTTAAGTTCATACTGAATTGTGAATATTACTTTTGGCATTTAGTCTCCATATATTTTTAGAAAAACTTTTTAGATATATATCTCGCCGCTATAAATTATTTTAGCAGGCCCTGTCAAAGAAACGTTATTTATTTTCTGGTTCTCAATATTAAAATTAACTTTCAATTCATCTAAGCCGCGTGAAATTAAGGTAATAGGCGCTTCAAGCTTATCCGCAATATGAGAAATGATTGCGGCGGCGGTAGCACCAGTTCCGCAGGCAAGAGTTTCATCTTCAACACCTCGTTCGTAGGTACGAATATAAATTTTACTATCAACAATCTTAATAAAATTTACATTAGTTCCGCCAGGAGAAAATTCTTTTAGATATCTAATTTCTCTTCCTAATTCAAAAACAGGAAATTTATCTATTTCATTATAATTTGAATTTAAATCCTTGGGATTTCTAAGGACATCTTCAATTTTAATAACAACATGAGGAGAACCGGTATCTGCAAAGCACGCATTTATTAACTGATTGCCCGCTTTAACCTTAAAATTAAATTTTAATTTAGCAGGGGGATTAAAATCAAATTTCATTACATTTTCATCAAGAACCTCTCCCGTATAGGACACTGCATTAGATAAGAAATAAGTCTTCTTGTTTTTAATTCTGTTAGAACTTTCGGCAAATTTAATTGCGCATCTTGCGCCGTTACCACAAAGACTACCCGTAGAGCCATCTGCATTAAAATATTCCATTTCAAAATCGTAATCGACTGAATTGGATATAGTAATAACGCCGTCAGCGCCTATACCATTTCGACGGTCACATAATTTCTGGATGACTTTATCGTTCAAAACAAGGAATGGATTAATGTTTTTATCTATAAAGACAAAGTCATTCCCGGCGCCACTCATTTTAATAAAAGAAATTTTTTCCATTGCATATGCAATTTATGATAATATGGATTCCTTTTCAATTAAAATATTAATGGATAATAATTTTATAATGTATCTTGTTTACTAATGTATTTAATATAAAATTTAAAGAAGTATATTCAAGCATTAAAACATTTTAGTAACAAAAAATGCTGCTGCTGAAATTATAGCAGTAAGCGGTATAGTAAAAATCCAAGCCCAAACGATTCTACCAGCAACACCCCACCTAACAGCCGAGAACCTTTTCAATGAACCAACTCCGGCAATTGCGCCGGTAATAGTATGAGTTGTGCTAACCGGAATTCCGAAAGCTGTGGAAATGAAGAGAGTACTTGCGGCGCCTAATTCAGCACAGAACCCATCAACTGGTTTTAACTTGACGACTCTTTGGCCCAGAGTTTTTACAATCCTCCAGCCGCCAAATACAGTACCAAGTGCCATTGCAGCTTGACATGCAAGTACAACCCACAATGGGACAAAAAATTTGTCAATTAAATGAGCGCTAAAAAGAAGCCCTGCAATTATGCCCATAGTTTTTTGTGCATCATTACCTCCGTGTCCGAGGCTGTAAAAAGCAGCAGACACGAGTTGACCTTTTCTAAAAATATGATCGACTTTTGAGGGAGAGCTTTTACGAAAAATTCTAAAAATAATAATTCCTATAATACTTCCTAAAAGCAATCCGAGTAAAGGAGAGATAAACATGAAAAGTACAGTTTTAATTATCCCGCTGGAAACCAAGGAAGAAACTCCGGATTTTACAATTGCTGCACCAATTAACCCCCCAATCAAAGCATGTGAAGAACTTGTTGGGAGCCCAAAATACCAGGTAATGATATTCCAAATAGAAGCCCCGAGTAAAGCTGCAAAAACTATTGACGAATCAATAATATTTATATTGACAATCCCTTTGCCAATGGTATTTGCAACATGAAGACCGAAAAAAAGAAACGCAATAAAATTAAAAAAGGCAGCCCAGATTACAGCAATATTAGGAGAAAGAACTCTTGTTGAGACCACCGTTGCAACAGAATTTGCGGCATCATGAAATCCATTAAGGAAGTCAAATGTAAGCCCTAAGAGTATTAATAGAATTATTGATATGGTAAACATTAAGCCTGCTTAACAATAAGTGAGCCGATAATTTTTGCTACATCATCACATTGGTCAAGAATTTTTTCGGAAGTTTGAAAAATATCTTTCCATTTCATAATATAGATTGCATCCGTAGTACCTGTAAAAAGCTCCGCAATTGCCTCATTTCTAAGTTGATCACCAAGGTTTTCTAAACGATTTACTTCTGCACAATGTTTGTTGATTTCCGTGCTATTTTTAAGATTACGTAACCCTTTTACAGCTTCGCATAATGAAAAAATAGAACTATCAATGAGTTTCACAACATCAACGAAATGCTTATTTACGATGTCTATGTTATAAATTTTCATCATATTGGAAATTTTTAGGATCAAATCTATGATGCTATCAAATTCGTGGGCTAACGAGAAAATATCTTCTCTATCAAAGGGTGTTATGAAAGTTTTATTAAGCTTTTCAAATATTTCGAAAGTTATGCTATCGGCTACATGTTCTATATCTTTTATTCTCTGTAGGAATTCATCATTAAAATTTTCATTATCGACATTTATACAAAATTGTTTCGATACTTTGATACATTGATCAGCTAATTTATCGAACATATCAAAGAATTCGTACTCTTTAGGAAGTAAAGTAAATCCCATTTCAATTCCCAATCTAAAAGTTTTATATACTGAAACATAATTCTTTTTATTGACTTTTTAATGACCTATAAAATATTTTTTTTAGGTATAAGGTTATTGAATTATGAAGGGGAAATAGAGTGCGTAATGGATTAGGTATTACATAAAATAATTTTTTCAAGGGATTAGGATGGAAAGAAAGGAGTGTATGTCATAGGAACACGATTAAAATGATCTAAAGAAAAAGAGAGACAAGTATCAGCTTATTGATAATTTTGTGGAATAAATTTTTTGATATAAATATAGGGTGATTCTTAAAACAAGAAAATCAGAGATTTACCAAGAGTGTTTTTTGTCTCTTTCATTTGATCTTTCCGGAAGAATAGTTTATGAGAATCCCCTCAGTAATTATAAAACAAGATAAATTGTGGAGGTGGCGGGAGTCGAACCCGCGTCCGAAGTTAAGATCCAGAGAACGTCTACACACGTAGCCTATTTTTTATAAGCTTAAAGTTACCAAACAGGCGGGGATTGCTTTAAGCTTTACCCATTGTTTATTTTGCTTTATCTATAAGGGCGATAGATTCAGCTATCATACCTAAACGTCGTTCAGCTAAAGTCCGGTATGCGAAAATTTAGTGAACGGTCGCTTATTTTATTAAGCGGCTAGGGCGTAATTAGATTCGCCAGTTATTGTTTTGTTCCCAATTGTTTAACGTGTATCTCGGGGAACACGGCGTGCAGTTCAATGCGTCTTCAACCCCGTCGAAACCAAATTCACCCCCGAAATTTTAGTTAGACAAAGTTCACATTATACACCATAAATTCAAAGAACAGTTTTAATGTCTATTTAGCTTCCCATTTAGTATCACTGACATTTGAAGAGTGATTTTCATATCGAGCTAGGACAAAGAACAAATCTGAAATTCTATTTACAAATATAAGGATATTATCGCCTATATTCACTTCCTTTTTAAGAGCCACAATTTGACGTTCTGCTCTTCTGCAAATTGATCTACAAACTTGTAAAAGTGCAGCCCCTTTTGTTCCTCCGGGTAAAATAAAGTTCTTCAAAGGATCAAGTTTTGCATCAAAATAATCTATCTCCTTTTCGAGGTCAAGATAAAACTCTTTTGTTACTCGAGTAATGTTATATTTTTTATTCTTTTCTTCTATAGGTGTGGCTAAATCTGAGCCCACAATGAAAAGTTGATTCTGAAGTTTTAGAAGTAGTTTTTTTATTTCTTCATTTTTAATTTCAGTTACTGCAAGTCCGATGAATGAGTTCAGTTCGTCAATTGTTCCATAAGTTTCAATTCTAGAAGAATCTTTTGAAACCCTTTCACCCCCGAATAATCCGGTAAAACCATCATCTCCGGTTTTTGTATAGATTTTCATTTTATTTCTGAAATGTTTCCAATTGTAACAGGTACTTTTTCATCAGATTGATTTGTGGCAAAGAGAGTTTTTCCATCCTGACAATATGCTTTTATTACATATCCTAATCCATAATACTTATTGAATTTTGGCGAATATGCAACCGAAGTAACAATTCCTGCATCATTTCCTTCTTGATCCACAAGAAGAAATTTTCCGTTTTCGTCTACCGGTTGATGGAATGTTAGTCGTTTCAAATATTTTTGTACTTTGTCATAAGTTTCCAGCCGGGCAACTACTTCTTGACCGATATAACAACCTTTGGTAAAGCTCACTAAATTTAGCAATCCAGCTTCGTGAGGATTAAATTGA
>JAJYCM010000001.1 GCA_021778375.1 Bacteroidota bacterium | reverse complement strand
TATGGCTAAATATTTCTCGGGAATAATCTTATTATATATTATTTTAGTCATTGCCGGATGCGGCAAAGGAATTTCACCCCTTTCCGTACAAGAAGAACAACAAAAAGCGGGATTTAGCGGTACAATAACTTTTACCGGAACCTGGCCGGATAGCGTGCAAAGAACCCATCTTGTAGTTTTCAAGAATCCTCTTAGATCTGCCGCAGATTTTAGTATTTTAAATTTGAATTATATCAGCTTATCAATTCCTAACGGTTCAAAAGTCGTCAACTATAGTTCGTTGGATTCCTCTTACATTCCGATTGGGGCGGGAGAATATTCCTATGTAGTCGTTGCACAATCCAAAACACCGACACTATCATTAAACCGTTCTGATTGGTATGTCGTGGGAGTGTATTATGCTAACGGAGATACAACACAGCCGGGAAAATTAATTATTCCGTCGAATACTTTAATAAATAATATAAATATTACTTGCGACTTTAACCATCTTCCACCGCAGCCCCCGGGCGGAAAATAAACTTATGAGCTTTTGTAAATGAAAATATTTTTTTCAATATTATTTATTTTCCTTGCAGTTGCTTTGCTTAAGGCTCAAACGTTTGAGATTAGCGGTATTGTATCGGATACTATTGGAAATCCTCTAAATGGTGCAAATATTATTGTCGAAGGGTCGAACTTAGGAACAGCTACAAACTTTATGGGATCATTTTCTATAAAGGGATTAAAAGCGGGAAAGTATTCGCTTAAAGTGTCTAATGTTGGTTATTCGACATTATCAGTTCCGGATTTACAGATAACCGACAAATCTCTAAAATTGAAATTAGTTCTACGCGAGATTGCAATACAATCAGCTCAAGTGGTAGTAACAGCAAGTAGATACAAACAAAAGATATCTAATCTTCCCGTTAGCGCAGAAATTATTAAATCTGATTTATTTGTTAAAAAAGACATCACAGATTTAGCTGATGCTTTACGCTATGCTCCGGGCGTAAATATTGTAGACGATCAAATAAGCATACGCGGCTCAAGCGGCTACAGTCGTGGTGCCGGAACAAGAGTATTGATGGAGATTGACGGAATTCCTTATTACACCGGCGATACCGGAGATATAGTATGGGAAGCCATTCCCGTAACTGAAATTGACCATATTGAAATTATTAAGGGCGCCGCAAGTTCTCTTTATGGTTCCTCGGCGATTGGCGGTGTTGTTAATGTGATAACAAAGAATATTTCTTCCACGCCTTCAACTTATGTTAAAACAAGTTTTGGCTTTTATGATAAACCGGCATATAGCATCTGGGATTGGTCGAAAGAATTAAGAACTTATACAGGTTTGACTCTTTCACATTCACAGAGAATAGGAAAACTTGGGATTTCTTTTACACTGACTCGTCTAGCCGATATGAGTTATAAGCAAAGCGGATTTTACACCAGATATATCGGATTTATAAAAGGTAATTATAATTTTTCCTCTGTTTCTTCGTTGATGTTTTTTGTTAATAGTTTAAACCAGGACGACGGAAACTTTTTATATTGGAAGGATTCCCGTAATGTGCTTATCCCTCCGCTTGCAGATGAAGGGCAAAGTGTGTTGTCAGACCGTTATATGCTCGGATTAGAATATAAAGATGTTATTTCTAATGATCTTTTTATTAACATTAGAGGAAGCTATTATAAGACGAAATGGAGCGATAATACATCATCCGCAAACACTTCTAAATCGAATCAATTCCATGGCGAATTCCAGGTAAATACAAACCTAAACGATAAGACGGTTCTTGTATCCGGAATTGAAGCTACTGCTTCGAATGTTACATCCAACATTTTTGGTAACCCGACGGCATTTAGCTTCGGAATTTATTCTCAAGTAGACTATAAATTCGGATTACCCCTTACAATTTCTGCCGGAGTTCGTTATGATTTGAACAAACTTGATACATTAAATATTTCAAATGCGATATCACCCAAGCTAGGATTTAATTATAAAATTTCAAGAAAACTCTCTATACGCTCTTCTTTCGGTACAGGTTTTAGGGCTCCATCATTAGCTGAAGCTTTTACAACAACATCAGCGGGTGGGATTACTATTAAACCGAATCCCTCCATAAAACCTGAAACAAATTGGAATATAGAATTCGGCGCTAATTATCAGATTACAAGATATTCTGACATTGATGCGGCAATATTTCAGAATGAATTCTTTGATTTTATTGAACCCGGGGTTGATCCTAAAGACGGTTTAGTATTTTTTAGCAATGTAATGCGCGCGAGGATTCAGGGGGCTGAGTTAAATTTGAATAGCAGTTTTTTTGATAATAAGCTCAGCATGTCATTAAATTATATTTATCTTTGGGCAAGAGATCTGCAATTAAATCAGGCTCTGAAATACAGACCGAGAAATTCAGTTACCGCAAGCTTAGATTATTTGCTGAATAATTTTGACTTCGGAGCAGATTTCCGCTACTGGAGCAGGGTTGAGAAAATGGATTTTGAGCTTGTAGATTTGGGACTTCTTAAAGACGGAAGGATGCGTGTCCCTGTTTATGTGCTTGATTTAAGGGCAAACTCTTCATTAGATATTTTTGGAATTCCGGGAAAGATTTCAATCAATGCCAATAATATTTTGAATTATAATTATGTAGAATTAATAGGGAACTTAGCCCAGATCCGGAATTATTCGGTCGGCTTGGAATTTTTCTTTTAGTATTTCACGTATTAATTTTGTAAAAAAATAGAACATTATGTTTATAGACACTCATGCACATTTGTTTGATCCAAAATATAAAGATGATTTGGATGAAGTTCTGAAACGTGCTGCTGACGCAGGCGTAAGTAAAATAATAGTCCCCGCAACGGATATTGCTACTTCAGAACAAGTAATAGAACTAATTGAAAAATATGATTTCATATACGGCGCTGTCGGAATCCATCCGCATGAAACGAAAGATTGGACAGATGCGATAATTGACCGGATAGAACAATTAGCAAAGCATGAAAAAATTGTTGCAATCGGTGAGATTGGTTTGGACTATTTTTACGATTTTTCACCGAAAGAAAAACAAATCGAAGCATTCAAAGCCCAATTAGACTTAGCTGTAAAAATTAATAAGCCTGTAATTATTCACAATAGAGATTCGGACGCTGCTATGATGGAAATTATCCGTTCATACGGAAGCACCGATTTGAGGGCTCAATTTCACTGCTTCAACGGTAAAATGGAAGATGCAAAAGAATTAGTAAGAATGAATCACTTCCTTTCGTTTACAGGGAATATCACTTTCAAGAAAGCTGACGATTTAAGAAATATTTTATCATCAATAAGCATTGAACACATTTTGCTTGAAACCGATTCTCCATATCTTACACCCGAACCGAACCGCGGCAAAAGAAATGAACCGGCATACGTTAAGTATGTTGCCGAGACTATTGCACAAATTCATAAGCTAAATATTGAAGATGTTGCCCGGGTAACTTCTTATAATGTTTTTAAGTTTTTTGGAATCGGAGACAAACCGAAAAGGAGCCTTACTTATCGGATCGGCGATAATCTATATCTCAACATTACAAACAGATGTAATGCACATTGTGCATTCTGCGACCGTTTAGGCGCGGCTGAAGTAAGCGGATATAATTTGAAAATGAGTAAGGATGAGGAGCCAGGAGCTGAAGTTTATTTGGATCAGATCGGTGATCCGACTAAGTATAAAGAAATTATTTTTTGCGGATACGGAGAGCCGACTATCCGCTGGGAAGTCGTAAAAGAAATAGCAAAGCACGTTAAAAGCGCGGGAGGAAAAACAAGACTCAACACTAACGGGCATGGTAACCTTATCAATAAAAAAGATATTACGCCGGAATTAAAAGGATTAATCGATACCGTTTCTATAAGTTTAAACAGCGGCGATCCGCGACAATATTCCGAAATGATGGGTTTGGATATAAGCTACTTTAATGAAATGGTAGATTTCGCAAAAAGCGCAAAAAGTTATACGGGAAAAGTCGTTATGTCAATAGTTTCTATTGCAGAAGTAGATATCGAACGAGCAAGAAAAGTAGCTGAAGAAAAAATAGGCGCCGAATTTAGAGTAAGACATTTTTTCTAAATTAGTAACGAGTAACGAAGTGACAAGTGACGAGTAACAGAGTAAGGCAATTAGGAATAAGTGAAATTAGAAAATATGAATGAAATGAATGGAAAATCAATGCTATTAGGAAAAATGAAAGCAATTCTTATTTTTGTTCTATTCATTATTGTTCCGAACGCATTTTCTCAAAGCGGCACTCAAGAATTAAGGACTAAAATTGATTCAATTTATTCAAACCCATTCTTTTTGAAATCAATTATGGCAGTTGACGTTTTCGATTTGACTGCTAACAAATATCTCTATCAAAGAAATGAAAATTTACTTGTAAGACCGGCTTCAAATTTAAAAATATTAACTACCTCCGCCGGATTGTTATTCTTAAAACCTAATTATCAATTCCAAACCACAGTCTATTATTCCGGTCAAATTATAAATGGAACACTTTATGGCAATTTATTTATCCAAGGAGGATGTGATCCGGATTTTTCCACAAAGGATATTGAAAAGATTTCATCAGAAATAAAATCTATAGGAATTAAAGAGATAACCGGAAATCTTTTCGGGGATATTTCCATGATGGATTCTTTGTTTTGGGGAAAAGGATGGATGTGGGATGACGATCCTTCTACTGATGCACCTTATTTAACACCGCTTAATGTAAATGAAAATTCAATTGGTGTGGTGGTAAAGGGAACCCGGCTTGGCAAAAGGGCTTCTGTTAACTTAATTCCTAAGACAGATTTTCTGCATATTTATAACAACTCAATAACAATTCCGGCAGACAGTCCTTCTACATTATCAATTACCAGGGAGTGGATAGATAGGAAAAATAATATTTTAGTAAACGGCGGAGTAAAATTAACTGTACCAGATGCGATTCAAGATACAACCAGGTTGAATGTTTACAATCCCGAATTATATTTTTTGTCTTTGTTAAAAGGACACCTTCAAAATGACGGAATATATTTAGACGGTAAATTATATTTTGCCAACACTCCAAACTATGCAATAAAGCTATCTGATATAAATAGGAAACTTTCTGATGTTGTTTCCAATACAAACAAAATCAGTTATAACCTGGGTGCTGAGATGGTGCTATATGCGCTTTCCGCTAAATGTTATGGTAAACCAGCAAGTGCAATAAACGGGATCAAAATGGTTGACAGCCTGATAGCAATGAGCGGATTGTCGCCCGCAGATTATCGTATTGTTGATGGTTCAGGGGTGTCTCATTATAATTTAATTTCTACTGAAACGATAGTTTCCGTTCTTAAATATTTTTACTTCAACCATCCGGATATATTTAAAATAATATACAATTCATTTCCTGTCGCAGGGGTTGACGGCACTTTGAAATATAGGATGCAAAATTATCCAGTTCAAAACAATGTGCATGCAAAAACAGGTTCACTTAGCGGGGTTACAAGTCTTTCAGGTTTTGTGAAATCTAAAAATGATCATCTTCTCCTTTTTAGTGTTATTATTAATGATTTTGTGGGTTCCGCTAAAAACGGACGGCAATTTCAGGATGAAATTTGCAATATACTTGCATCAATGAAATAGTAGTCATTTAATTATAATAGCACGGCGAGCCGCAAGGAAAAATTAAAAAAGAAAAAGTCAGGAAAAATATTCCGTCCCGGCAGGTCTACCTGTCCGGTAGGTTTGACATAAAAAGTCAAACTATGTGTCGCCGCTCTGCGGCTGGCTTGATTAGATATAAGGGATTCATCATTTTAAGGGCAAAGCACCAGCGGTGCGGCATATTAAGAGAGGTCTGAAAACTGTCTAAAATGGGAATTCTCCCTCCGGTCGAAATGACATTATTTTTATCAGACAAATTATTTGGATAACTTTGAGTTACAAAATATTTATTTATTCAGCAACAAAACTATTCACCAAAATTGAAATACTATAAAGAATTCGTTGTTTCTTCAGAACCTTTTATCCCAGAAATTATAAGCAGCGTACTATGGCAATTGGAAATTACAGGCGTTTCGGAGGAAGTAAATTGCATTAAAGTTTTTGCCGAAGGGAGCAGCACTCTTTCATCCGAAGATCTTTCAAATGAACTTGAAAAATTAGTTGCACAAAAAGTTTTGTTGAATTATATCGTTGAAGAAAATTTAGTCGAAGATAAAAACTGGAATGAAGAGTGGGAGAAAAGTTTAAATATTATTAAAGTTTCGGATAGGATAGTCATAAAACCAACCTTTCGTGAATACAGTAAGGCCGCTGGAGAAATAGTAATAAATATTGTTCCTAAAATGTCATTTGGAACGGGAGAACATCAGACAACAAAACTTGTAATTCAGCTTTTAGAAAAGTATTTAGAACCGGGAGCCCGCCTGCTTGATGTTGGTTCGGGGACAGGTATTCTTTCAATTGTGGCTGTGAAACTTGGCGCAAAGTCCGCTGTCGCTGTAGATAATGATGAATGGTGTTTTGAAAACGGAAATGAAAATTGTGCATTAAATGGGGTTGAAGAAAAAATTAAAATAGTCTTAGGTGAAATAAAAGATATCCATGAAAATGATTTTGATTTAATAGCGGCGAATATTCAAAAAAACATTTTAATCCGAATAGCCGAAGAAATAAAATCAAAATTGAATCAAAAGGGGATAGTGATTCTATCCGGACTACTTATGAATGACGAGGAAGATATAGTTCAAGTTTATAAGAAGTTTGGATTTGAATTAGTCGAGAAAAAACAAATGGATGAATGGATATCTCTCGTTATGAAGACTTAATCATTTTTGGTAAATAATTTCTCCGTCAAAAATCGTCATATCGACTTGAACATCTTTAATCTTATCCGGTTCGATGGATAGGATATCATCACTAAGAACGACCATATCCGCAAGCTTCCCAGCTTGAATGCTGCCTTTAATGTTTTCTTCAAATGAAGCGAATGCTCCATTTACTGTATAGCACTTAATAGAATCCTCAACAGATATTTTTTCTTCCGGGATCCATCCGTTTTTATATTTCCCTCCGGCAGTTTGTCTTGTAACTGCTGAATAAATTCCAAGCAGGGGATTGATAGGCGCCACCGTCCAATCACTTCCGAAACACAATTTAATGCCTTCCTCTAAAAAAGACTTAAATGAATATGCTTCGTGAAGTTGATGTTCATTTATTTTCATATCAGCCCATGCTCCGTCGTCAAAACTATGATAAGGCTGAGCCGAAACGATTGCATTTAGATTTGCTAAACGTTTTATATCGATTTTCCTTACATGCTGCGCATGTTCGACTCTAAAACGCCGGTCCCACACAGGATTAGCTTTTTGAATTATTTCAAGGAGATCAAGGACGTATGAATTTGCTTTATCGCCAATAGCATGAATTGAAAGCTGAAGTTGATACCTATCCGCTTCAATTGCCCACTTTTCCAGATTCCCGTTAGATACAATATCCATCGGCAAACCAGAATTTGTTTTACTGTCTTTATAATTCTCGAAGAACCAAGCAGTACCGGCTCCTAGCGATCCATCGGAAAAAGCTTTCAATGAACCAATCTTAATCCGTTCATTTCCGAAGTTGTATAATGCTCCTGAATCGATTAAACTTTTATAGACGGCAATGGGAAGTCGTGTGTAAATCCGGCATGTAAGTTTCTTATCTTTATATAATTTTTGATAAGTGATTAAATCATTTTGAAGAGTAATATCATGGACACTCGTAATGCCGAATCTTTTAGCTTCTTCTAATGCCGCCAATCCGGCTTTAATATATTCTTCCCGAGATGGGAGGGGACTTATTGAAGAGATCAATTGTATAGCATTGTCTTTCAGGATTCCGGTAGGTTCTCCGGTTAGAGGATTCTTTTCGATTATGCCTCCATCGGGATTTTGTGTGTCTTTTGTTATGCCCGCTAATCTAAGTGCAAGAGAATTAGCAAGTGCGAGATGTCCATCCATCCGGTAAATAAATATTGGCGTATCAGCTGAAAAATCATCAATCATATCTTTCGAGGGCAGAGATTTTGTCTCCCAGTCCTGGTGGTTCCAGTTACCGCCGGTAATCCATTTCCCCTTATTGGAATTAACATAATCCTTGAGAATTGATATAAACTCTCCGATAGATTTTGCAGGGCGCAGATCAAGCCCAAGCAAATAAAAGCCGCCTGCGATGAAATGAACATGGCTATCAATAAAACCGGGGAGCATTAATTTCCCATACAGATTGATTACCTCAGTAGATGCGTCAATAAAATATTTCGCATCGTCGTTTGATCCGGCAAATAGAATTTTATTTCCTCGAGTCACAACCGATTCGGCAAACGGCTGTATTTCATCAACCGTGAAAATATTCCCGTTAACAAATGCTTTTTTATCTTCAAACTTCATAAATGCTCCGAAAAAAAAGAAATATATTAAACTTATACGGAATAATAAAAAAGTTTTAATAAATATTGTGTGAAATCTGGAATTCATGCTAAAATCTATTTAAGTTGAAACGTCAAAAAAGAGGTACTTAGTAATGAACCTTGATGCACTTGTTTTTGCCGCGCATCCGGATGATGCAGAATTATCGATGGGTGGGACAATTCACAAATTAACATCTCACAACTTAAAAGTTGGAATAATTGATTTTACCAAAGGAGAATTAGGTACGCGGGGAAGCGCCGAGACAAGGCAGAAAGAAGCCTTCCAAGCAGCAATTATATTGAAAGTTGCCGTACGTGAAAATCTTGATATACCAGATGGCTTTATTCAACGCAATAAAGAAAACTTGATGAAGGTAATAATGATGATAAGGAGATATAAACCAAAGATAATATTTGCGCCGTATTTTAATGATCGTCATCCAGATCACATTGATGCAAGCATACTCGTAAAGGAAGGAATGTTTTCAACAGGTTTAGCTAAAGTTAAAACATTTGAAAAAGAGATGATCCAGGAAGCTTACAGACCAACCAGGCTTTATTATTATATGCAGACTTATACTTTTGAACCCTCTTTCATTGTGGACATAACAGATAGTTTCAGTCAAAAAATGAAGGCTATAAAGTGTTATGAGACGCAGTTTCACAATCCGCGAAGCGTTGAACCGGAAACCTTTATAAGCCGACCGGAGTTTATAGATTATGTGCAATCGCGTTCGCAGTTTTATGGTTTTCAGATAGGCAAACATTATGGTGAGCCGTTTTATTGCGAAGAAAAAATCGAATTGGATATATTGAATTCTTTGAAAAGATAATTACTATTAATGTTACTCAGACAATTTCAGATACAATAGAAGTGGGGTGAAAAACCTCGGAGGTTTAGGAAAACCTCCGAGGTTTTTCATTTTGTAACAATAACCCTTTGCGTATATATAGCTTAGTGCACGAGTTGAACTTGGGATATCTCAGTCGTATGACTCCTTCGATATGACAGAGGTAAGCAAGTGTAATTTCGACTGAGTCATCGAAGGAGAAATCCCACAAATAGCCCCATCTCGCAAAATAAGTTACTATCTCAAATAATATTTTATTAAAGATAATGTCTGAGGGTAGTAAGCCATTCCGAAGAGATTCAAATGATTCATAACGTGATAAAGCTTATAGATGTTCTCCCTGTATTCATAACCTTCCGCTAAGGGAAAATATTCGTTATATGAAGAGTAAAATTCGGGAGCGAACCCGCCAAACAATTTTGTCATAGCAAGATCTGCTTCTCTATTTCCGTAATATACTGCAGGATCGATTAAGCAAGCATTACCTGTTTCATCAACAATAAAATTACTGCTCCAAAGGTCACCATGCAGCAGGGATGGATTTTCATTAACTCCTGAAAGAATTTGTTCTATTATATTCCCAATTTTGCTAATGCCAGAGGTCAATTCTGGCGTGGCAAAATCGTTTTTTTCGGCAAGAATATATTGATAAAGAATCCTTTTAGTAAAATAAAATTTAATCCAATCCTTTCTATCTTCGTCGTTTGCAACATTTATCTGGGGGGTTGATCCGATATAATTATCTTCGTAGAAACCGAAGCTTTTATCTGAATATCTATGCAGCAAAGCAAATTTTCTGCCGAAATCTTCGAAGAAATGCTTTGATTTTCCGGAAGAAGAAATAAATTCAATTAGAATAAAAGAACTGTCAACTGCAATTACTTCAGGTATTCTAATTGCCTTTGCTTTATTCAGTTCAGTCAATCCGTTTGCTTCTTTCATGAACATATCCGGCGGCACGGAAGAATTTGTTTTCAGCAATAAACTTCGGCCGGATTTTGTATCAATCTTAAAAGCTTCACTTATGCATCCTCCCCCGACGGAATGCGCGGAAAGAATAGACTCTCCGGAGGCAAGTTCAACTTGTTTTTTTATTTTATCACTTAAATTCATCTTTTATTTTTGTTAGCAGATTTTTGCAGCCGTCCTCAAGAATATCCAAAACATTTTCAAAGCCTTCCGAGCCGGAATAGTATGGGTCGGGAACTTCATTTACTTTATGGGTCTTACAAAACTGAGCCATCTTTGAGACTTTAAACGAATATTCATATTTTCTATCCATACTGATAACGTCTTCATAATTTTGGTTGTCCATGGTAACTATATAGTCGAAATTACTAAAATCTTTTTCGGGGTTAAACCTGCGAGCAAGGCTTGTTAAATCGTATCCACGTTGACTTGCGTGTTTTCTCATCCTTGGATCTGCTTTCTCGCCAGTGTGGTAGCCCATAGTACCAGCTGAATCGACCTCAATTTGATTTTCAAGTCCTTCTGATTTTATAAAACCGTACATAATCCCTTCAGCGGCTGGAGAGCGGCAAATGTTTCCGAGGCAAACGAATAATATTTTTTTCTTAGTCATTTTTATGAGATAATTTTATTCAATCATTTTACGCAGTCAATGTCAAATATAAAGGAAGTGAAGTGCAAAACCTTCGAGGTTTAGGAAAACCTCGGAGGTTTCTCAATATGTAATAATAACCTTTTGCGTAATGTGAATTATTAACTGAAAAAGTATGTGCAAATATAAAACGTATCAATCAATCATAGAAATGATAATTGTAGAGGAGGGGGTAGTGGAATATTGGAATGCTGGAGTAATGGAAGAATGGAAGGAATTAGTCTATTCCGTAGCTAAATTTTTCCAACCTGCCTGCTGTTAGAGAGCGTTGCAGAACTCACCTATTTAGTCTCAATCGTAAAGAGAGGTCTCAAAACTGTCTAAAATGGGATTTCTCAGTCGAAGACTCCTTCGAAATGACATCTGGAAGTTGTGCAACAGACTCGTCAGGCAAGTCTGGTCTTAGACCGGTATTCTACAGATTTCGTAAGGTGAATTAGTTAGTTATTCTCTACGAGAATTTCCTGAATTTTCTTTTCCAAAGCATCCGCATTTGAAATATAGACGTTACCAAATGATTCGCCGTGTTGGCTAATATCAAGTCCAATGATCTCTTGATCTTCATCAACACGTAGAGGTGAAATCATATCTGTAATTTTGTATAATAAAAATGAACCGCCGAATGTATAAGTGGAAACAATCAATAGTCCTATTAATTGAACATATACCAAATCAGGATGCCCAAAAATTAATCCTACTTTTTGAGCAAACACTGCAGTTAAAATCATTCCTACAATTCCTCCTATTCCATGGCAAGGAAAAACGTCAAGCGTATCATCAAGTGTTGATTTGGATTTCCATGAAACTGCAAAGTTACTTACCATACTTGTAACAGTTCCGATAAAAATACTTGCACCGACATCAACATAACCAGCGGCGGGAGTAATCGCTACCAGTCCAACAACTGCGCCAACGCTTGCACCTAAAGCAGAAGGTTTTTTCCCTCTGATTACATCGAGGATAATCCATGCAATAGCAGCAGCCGCAGAAGCAGTATTTGTATTGGCAAAAGCTAAAACAGCAATTCCGTTAGCTGCCAGCGCTGAACCCGCATTAAATCCAAACCAACCGAACCAAAGTAAGCCTGTGCCTAATAAAACGTAAGGAATATTTGCCGGTTCATGAGTTTCTCCTTCAATATGAGATTTTCTTCTTCCTAAGGTGATTGCACCAGCTAAAGCAGCCAAACCGGCTGAGATATGCACTACGGTGCCGCCAGCAAAGTCGAGGACGCCCATCTTTCTGAGAAATCCATCCGGATGCCATGTCATATGTGCAAGCGGAGCGTAAATAAATAAGCTGAATAAAATCATGAAAATTAAATAAGATGAAAATTTGATTCTTCCGGCAAATGAACCAGTAATTAAAGCCGGGGTTATTATCGCAAATTTTAACTGGAATAATGCAAACAGCATTAGCGGGATTGTTGGAGCTAATTGGGGATCGGTATTTACTCCAACGTTTCTGAACATGAAAAATGTAAAAGGATTACCAATAATTCCTCCGATATCATTTCCGAAGGCAAGACTGAATCCAACCACAATCCATAACACGCTAATTACTCCCATTGCAACAAAGCTTTGGAGCATAGTAGAAATTATATTTTTTGAGCTGACCATTCCTCCGTAAAAAAATGAAAGTCCGGGAGTCATCAAAAGTACTAACGCAGTTGCAGTAAGCATCCAAGCCACATCCGCGGAATTTACCGGTCCGCCAGTAATACTTTGAGGGCTAACCGGAAGGAAAGCACCGACCATCGAAACTAATAAAAGAATCCCTAAAGCAATCTTCCAAAAGATTTTCATTTATTTCTCATAATTTTTATACGAAAAATAAAATTACTTAGGGAAAATGTCAAGTTTTTCTAAATTAATAAGGTTATATATCTTATTGCCTAATAAATATAAACTAATCACTCCATAAAGCTTGTTTGATGTTATGTATTGCTAAGTTGAGCTTAGTTAATTGGAACAAATCAGATACAGAATTTATTTTCATCAGGTAGACAGAACTACTTGCGTTATTTGCTGCCAAACGTTTTTCCTAAAAGGTTAATATCCTGCAAAAGATTATCCTGACAAAAAGAAAAGATATCATCTCAATAGAAAGTACTTAATAGAGAGGGGATATATCAAACATTACATAAAAATATTTTTTAACTTTGTGTTTAAGTTCTTTAGATTGATTATAACTTTGATTAAAACTATATTTTTACTAACAATTTGATAAAATTCTGATGCGCCCTACTTATGCAGTAATAAATCTTTCAAATTTAAAATATAATTATTTGAACATTCGCCGGAAAATTAAAGATGTAAAAGTGATGGCGGTTGTAAAAGCTGATGCATATGGACATGGTTCCGTGGAAATTGCTAATGCCTTAAATTCTTTGAAAGTAAAGAAACCGGAATATTTTGCCGTAGCTATTCCGGAAGAAGCTATTGAATTAAGAAAACATAATATTAAACAACCGATTCTTGTTTTTGATCCATTCAATAAGGTTCAAGCTGAATTAATATTTAAATATAATTTGATCCCGACAGTTTGTTCCGTTGATCATATAAAATTATTATTAAAAGCAAAAAATAATTTTGCGAGCGGTAAAAGGATTAGAGTTCATGTGAAAATTAATACCGGCATGAATAGGCTTGGGATTGATTCTGATTATGCCTTTGATTTTGTCAGAAGAATTAGTCGTGATAATAATTTTATAATTGATGGAATCTACACTCACTTTGCTAATTCTGATGAACGGGACAAAACATTTGCAAATCTTCAATTGAAAAGATTTAATGATTTGTTGAATGAATTGAAAAAAGAAAAAATAAATTTTGGATTAGCTCACACTGCAAATAGCGGCGCTATCGTGGATATGCCGGAAGCATATTTTGATATGGTAAGACCCGGAATTTTACTTTACGGTTATTATCCTTCAACCGAGACTTCAAAATCAATAAAGATTAAACCTGTGATGTCTTTATATTCTGTCGTTACGGCGGTTAAAAAAATTACTTCAGGCGAAACTGTTAGTTATGGAAGAAAGTTCAAAGCTTTTGAAGAAACAAAAATTGTCTCGGTTCCGATTGGCTACGCAGATGGATTTACTCGCGGTTTAACGAATTCAGCCAAAGCAATTATTAAAGGAAAATTATTTCAGCAAGTGGGAACTGTAACAATGGATAGGATAATGTTTAACATTGGAAACGAAAAGATTCTTCCAAAGGATAAGGTAATTTTATTAGGGAAGAATAAAAAACTTAAAATTGATGCGTGGGATTGGGCTGATATATTAAAAACAATCCCTTATGAAATTATTTGCGGAATTAGCAAGAGGGTTCCAAGAATTTATAAAGATTAAATGGAATTAATTAAACAATATATAATCCAGAGTATTTCTGCCGCTTCAAATAATCTTAGGTTAAGTACACAAAAAATTGAAGTAGTAGCTTTACTGCGTGAAACAATTGTTAAATCTGAGAACCTTGAAGTTGACATCAAGGGTATGAAAAAAATTACCGAACTTTCGACTCTTGCTATTAGGCTTAATGAAATTTATTCCTACCTAACACAAAACCAAATTGATTTGTTTAAGCTTTCCGATAAATTCAAAGAACACAGTCAATTCTTAATTAAAGATTTAAGCCACATGCTTGACATGGTTAACCCGGCAACTTTTAAGAGTGCATTAGAAAAGTTAAAAGAAAATTCTGTTGAAGGCACTAACTCCGAAATCCCTCAATCCATCCCTGCTTCAAATGAAAATGGTATTAACGTTGACCTTTCTAAGAGAAAACCGGATAGCAGCTTATTTGCAGAATCAGAAAGCAATAAGCTGAAAGAGAAAATAATATTTGAAGAGGACAAAGAAGATGAGGATTTGTTCTTTCAAAATTATGAAAATGAAATACTGGAAACCATTAAACCGATTGACGGAATGCTAAAGCAGCTTTCAAAAAATGAAGTAAGTTCCGAAGAGCTTTCAAGCTTCGCAAAAGTTATGAAAACAAATGGAGATATATCCGCGAAGATCGGTTTTGACATAATTGCAAATATGCACTGGATAATTTCAAAGGCGCTTCAATTAATTAAAACAAGAGAGTTAATGCCGGGAAAAGAAGTAATTGAATCGGTTCGTGCTTGTCTCATTGTAATTGTAGCGCTGGTTAGAGGTAAGGAAGTAGATATTAATAATTATTTAAATCGAGCCGAAGAATTCGGCAAAGAAATTCAAACTCTAAACAGTAAGGAAAATATTTAATGGAGATTTATGCTGTTATAATGGCTGGCGGAGTTGGCTCAAGGTTCTGGCCAAGAAGCAAGGAAAAAACCCCTAAGCAGCTTCTAAAGATATTTGGTGAAAATACCATGATTCAAAGTACCGTGGAAAGATTGGATGGTATTGTACAGAAAGAGAATATTTTTATTATTACAAATAAAATTCAAAAACCGGAAATTGTAAGACAACTTCACGGAGTGCCGGTTGAGAATATTATTGAAGAGCCATTCGGAAGAAATACCGCGGCGTGTATTGGGCTTGCCTCAATAATTATAGGACAAAAATGTAAAGACGGTGTAATGGTTGTATTACCTGCTGATCATATTATTAAAGAAAAGGAATTATTCCATCAAACATTAAGATCAGCTATTGATTTTGCATATCATTCAGAAGCGTTAGTAACAATTGGAATAAAACCGTCCAGACCTGAAACAGGTTACGGTTATATCCAGATTGATGAAACTAATGTGTCGGAAAATATATTTAAGGTTTTGTCTTTTGCCGAAAAGCCAAATTATGCTACTGCAGCCCGGTTTTTAGAAAGCGGAGATTTTTTCTGGAACAGCGGTATGTTTATCTGGCGCGCAGATGTTATTCTTAAAGAAATAACATTATTAATGCCTGACCTTTATGAGGGGTTGGATAAAATAAAAGATTTTGTAAACACTCCTTCGTTTGAAAGCGTTCTGTCCAATGTTTACGGAATGCTAAGAAGTATTTCAATTGATTATGGCATTATGGAGAAATCAAAAAAAGTTTATTTGACAAAAGGTGAATTTTCCTGGAGTGATGTCGGAAGCTGGGAAGAAGTTTATCAGCTTTCGGAAAAAAACGAGGACGGTAATGCAACTATCGGAAATATATTTACAGAAGCAACTGCAGATTCTTATATTTATTCTCCGGATAAATTTACGGCAGTTATTGGCGCCGAGAATTTAATAGTGATAAACACAAAAGATGCTTTGCTTATTTGCCGCCGCGATCAATCTCAGGAAGTTAAAAAGATCGTAGATTATCTCAAGATAAACAAGATTGCGGAACATCTTTAAAAATAAATAGCATGTTATTGATTCTCAAATAAAAAGGAAGTCATTTGTTTATTGTTAAATCTCTAGTTGAAAAAACTATTGAACTTGAAAATAATATTCTCGTAATAAAGGTATATTCTCCGGAAATTTCTTCAGAAATTAAGCCAGGACAATTTCTAAATATACGCGTTTCAGAAACTTACTCGCCATTGTTAAGGCGCCCTTTTAGTGTTTGCGACGTAGAAGGGGATTTTATTTTCTTAATGTTTAATGTACTTGGCGAGGGGACAAAAATTCTTGCTCAAAAAAGAAAAGGTGAAACCATTGATATATTAGGTCCGCTTGGTCATGGTTTTAATCTTGATGATGATTATCAAACCGCGGTAATTGTTGCCGGAGGATTAGGAGCAGCGCCGTTTCCTTATTTTGTAAAAAAGCTCCCTAATGATAAAAGAATTATTTCCTTTGTAGGCGGAAAAACTAATAACGAAGTAATAACTTATGGACTTAAAAATATTTTAATTTCAACAGACGACGGCTCCTTGGGATTTAAAGGAACTGTTATAGATTTATTGAATGAAAATTTAGAAATATTAAATAAAGGAAAGATTAAAATATTCTCCTGTGGTCCAAATGCTATGTTGAAGGCAATTAAGGAATTTAGCATTAAAAATAATTTTGAATGTGAAGTTTCGATTGAAAGTGCAATGGCTTGCGGTTTTGGGATATGCCAGGGCTGCCCGGTTGAATCGACAAGCAATAAAGAAAAATATTCTTTAGTGTGTAAAGATGGACCGGTTTTTAATGTTAGGGATATTGTATTATGAGCAAGATTGATTTAAGCGTGACAATTGGCTCATTAAAATTAAGGAACCCGGTTTTGTTGGCATCAGGTACGGTAGGTTACGGCAACGAAATGTCGGAGTTTATTGATTTAAATAAAATTGGCGGTATAGTTACAAAATCTTTAAGCCTTAAGCCTCGAAAAGGAAACCCTCCTCAGAGAATTATAGAAACCCCTGCGGGAATGTTAAATGCAATAGGCTTAGCTAATGTTGGAGTCGAAGTATTTTTGAAAGAAAAAATTCCCTTTTTAAAGAATTATGATGTTCCGTTAATTTGCAATATTGCCGCAAGTTCAATTGAAGAGTATGTCGAGTGCACAAAAATATTAACATATGAAGATACTATTAAAGCATTTGAAATAAATGTTTCATGCCCCAATGTTAAAGAAGGTGGACTTCAGTTTGGCAATGATATTCACGCGGTCGGAAAGATTACAGAAAAAGTTAAAGCATGCACTAACAAGCCGGTAATAATTAAATTGTCGCCTAATGTATCTTACATTTCCGAGTTTGCAAAAGTTGTAAAAGAGGAAGGTGGAGATGCTGTCTCAGCTATCAACACGCTAGTCGGAACGTCATTCAATATCTTTACAAAGAGGCCTAAACTTCATAACGTAACCGGGGGACTTTCAGGTCCGGCAATTAAACCGGTTGCTTTGGCAAAAGTTCTTGAAATAAAAAGGTTGGTAGACATTCCGATCATCGGTATTGGAGGAATAATGAATTGGAAAGACGTTGTGGAGTTTATGATTGCAGGTTCTTCTGCAATTCAAATTGGAACTGCAAATTTTATAAATCCAAATGTGGCAGAAGAAATTATAAAAGATTTAGAAAATTATTGCACTTCTTACAGTATAGAAAAAATTAGTGAATTAACAGGTTCTTATAAAATATAAAATGAATGTAGACAAAGCATTAGAAAAACTTTTTTCGCTTCATACCTTCGGCATAAAACTCGGATTGGAAAATATAACAAACTTCCTTGATTTTTTAGATAATCCGCAGAAAAAATTGAAGGTATTTCATATTGCAGGCTCAAATGGGAAGGGAAGCACTTCTTCGTTTCTTGCAAGTATGCTGATGGAGTTTAAATATAAAACCGGACTTTATACTTCGCCTCATTTTATTCGTTTCAACGAAAGAATCAAAACCGATAACCACCAAATTCCCGATGATTATGTTGCAGATTTTATATCAAATAATGTAAATTTTATTGATCAGAATAAGCTTACGTTTTTTGAAGTAACAACCGCGATGGCGTTTCAATATTTTTATGAACAAAATGTAGACTATGCAGTAATTGAAACAGGGCTTGGCGGAAGACTTGACGCTACTAATGTTCTTTCTCCGCTTGCGGTTATAATAACCTCAATTAGCCTTGAGCATACAAATATATTGGGAACAACTTTAAGGGAAATTGCATCTGAAAAAGCGGCAATCATAAAAGAGGGTTCACATGTTTTTATAGGAAAGTTACCGGTTGCGGCGGAAGAAATTATCGAACAAAAATGTTTACAAACCGGAAGCAGCCTTTATAAAATAACAGATTATGTTATAGAAAAAAATAATTTATTGGAATTATATACTGAAGAACTCGAGCTTGATGATTTCAAAATGCCGTTGCGAGGAAATTATCAGAAGTATAATGCTGCTCTTGCCGCATTGGCAGTAACTAAAATTTTTGAAACAGACGAAATCCGTACGATTAGCCATGGAATAATGAATGTGATAAAAAATACCGGTTTACAAGGTAGATATGAACTTTATTGGCACAAGCCTGATATTATCTTTGACTCAGCGCATAATCCGGAAAGCATTCAAAATTTTTTAACTGAATTTAAGAAGGATTACGCTAAATATAAAAAGAGAGTTTTACTTTTCGGTGTAATGAAAGATAAGTCTATAAAAGAGATTTTATCAATGTTAAATATATATTTTGATGAAATACATATCACTCAAATAGAAAATGAAAGAGCTTGTAAGATTGATGAGCTGCAAAATATTGCCGGAGAATTAGAGATTAAAGTAATTGCGGAATTTAATCCTGCAGAGTTTGTAAAAAGATTTAAGGAACAAAATCAGGAGAATTGTCTAATTGTAGTTGGAAGTATGTATCTTTTAGGAGAGATAAAAACTCTTTTGGAGAAGGATTAAAAAACACTTGACATTTTTTTTTAATAAGCTTATGTTTGGATCATTCCTCTTGTTCCTTTCAATAATTAAACAATTGAATAAGAAATAGTTAAACCTCTAGACCGTAAATCAGAAAAATACGACATCAAAAGTGTGTTATAAAACTCAAATCATTAACAATAAATCTCATCATAATTTAATAGGATCACTATAATGCCAATGGATATTTCCGAACTCAAGTCTAAAAAAATCGTAGAACTAAACACGATTGCTAAAGAATTAAACATAGCCGCATACAGCGACTTGAGAAAACAAGAGTTAATCTTCAAAATTTTAGAAGCTCAAACTGCTAAAGACGGATTAACTTTTTCAAAGGGTGTGCTTGAAGTTTTACCCGACGGTTACGGGTTTTTAAGATCTTCCGACTATAACTATTTACCTTCACCCGACGATATTTACGTCTCTCCGTCTCAAATCAAGAAATTTAGTTTAAGAACAGGAGATTTTGTAAGCGGGCAGGTTCGTCCACCGAAAGAAGGTGAGCGATTCTTTGCTCTGTTACGTGTTGAAGCCGTAAACGGACTTGAGCCCGAAGGAATTAGAGAAAGAACTTTGTTTGATAACCTTGTCCCGGTTTATCCAACTAAAAGAATAAATCTTGAAACTATACCCGGTGAATACGCGATGAGAATTATGGATTTGCTTTCTCCAATTGGTAAGGGGCAACGCGGTTTAATTGTATCACCTCCCAAAAGCGGCAAAACTATTCTTCTTCAAAAAATAGCAAACTCAATTACAAGAAATCATCCCGAGATAAAATTGATTATTCTTCTAATTGACGAACGTCCGGAAGAAGTAACCGATATGGAACGATCTGTTAAAGGGGAAGTAATAAGTTCAACTTTTGATGAACCCCCGGAACGTCACGTCCAGGTAGCAGATATGGTAATTGAGAAAGCTAAACGCCTTGTAGAAGCTAATGAAGATGTTGTTATTTTACTCGATAGTATTACCAGGCTTGCGAGAGCACATAATATTGTTGTCCCTCACAGCGGAAGAATTCTTTCGGGAGGTGTTGATGCAAATGCGCTTCACAAACCCAAAAGATTTTTCGGTGCCGCTAGAAATACTGAAGACGGAGGAAGCTTAACAATTATAGCTACTGCTCTAATTGATACAGGCAGTAGAATGGATGACGTTATCTTTGAAGAATTTAAAGGCACAGGTAATATGGAATTGGTTCTTAACCGCGATCTAAGTGATAGAAGAGTTTTCCCTGCTATTGATGTTAATCGATCAGGGACTCGACGCGAAGATTTGTTGATGAAAGAAGACGACCTTGCTAAAGTTTGGATACTTAGAAAAATTCTTAGTGATTTCAGTCCTGTCGAAGCAATGGACTTTTTACTTGATAAAATCAGAGGGACAAAAAATAATAAAGACTTCTTAAATAACATGAATAGCTAAACTTTCTTTTTTTACCCTTGAAGCAAAGTGATAAAAAAAATTATATTTCTTTCATTTATTATAATTTTGCAACTCTTTGCTCAACCTCATAATTTCAGAAGGGAAGGGGAAAAAAATGCAAAGGAAACATCATTTTATTTTTCGGAAGTTCATTCGATACCCGAAGATTCTTCAAATCATACTTATTTTGTTTACAAGATAAGTTATCCAAGTTTGGTTTTCGTCAAAAGTAGCGGAAAATATTCTGCTTCGTTTAGCCTTTCAATCGAAGTTTTTGACTCCGTATTGAAGCATGTTGTTCGCCAAATTCAAAATAAAACTATTTCCGTTGATACTTTTGACCAAACTCTTGATCATAATTATTATGTCCAGGGTTTTATTAATTTTCATTTGAAAAACGGTATATATAATATTTTACCATTTTTAACAGATCTAAATATAAATAACGAAATTAAACTTGCTCCAATTAGAATAGATGTACCTTCCAGTAATCAATCAACTATAATATCTCCGCTAATTGTTAAATCCGATCTGATTGAGTGCCAAAATAAAAAATACTTTGAACTTGCTAACTATGATGATTCATTTCCATTTAGCGAAGATAACTTTAGTCTTGTACTTCCGTGTTTGGACACAACCCGGGAAAGTATTTTTGTAACAATTAAGAATGACTCCGATACTGTTTTTAATTCTGAAGTATCAAATTATTTCAAATCCAAGATTGTTCTAAGAGAGTGTAAAGATAATATTTTACTCGGCAACGGGTTGACTCCTGAAGCTACAAATAATTTTGTAATTCCGGATATAAACAGAAAGCTTTTAGAGGGCAATGCTGAAATAATTGTTAGCCGGAATAAAAATTCAATTCCGCTTAAATCATATAATAAAAAAATTATTTGGTTTAACAAACCATATTCGCTTCGAAATCCGGGGAATGCAATTAAGATGCTAAAGTTTATAGAAAAAGATTCTGTTATTTCCAATATGCTTAAGGCAAATTCTAACGATTATAAAAAAGAGCTTTATAATTATTGGAAAAAGTACAATATAAATTCTCACGGTACTTTTAATCCTTTGATGGAAGAATATTATTCTCGTATAGATTATGCTGCAAAGACATTCGCAATATTTTCCGATAAAAGTGGAATAGAAACGGATCGCGGGGAAATTTATATACAATTCGGAAAACCGCAAAAGATTGAACGTGCATCAACCCAATACGGTAAAGTTGTCGAAACATGGATTTATGAAAAACCGCCAAGAGATTTTATTTTTGTGGATAATGACGGTACCGGTAATTTTATGTTGAGGAAATAAAATTGAATAAGTTTGTTTTTACTTGCGGTGATGTTAATGGAATAGGTCCGGAAATTGTGGTTAAAACATTAAATAAAATTCATTCTAACAAGGATGACAAATTTTATTTTATTTGCCCGAATGATGTTTTTCTTAATACAATAAAAAAAACGAAATCGCATTTTAAGTATCAATTCTCACGCAATATTAAATATACTGAAACGGAATCTATAACAATTGTAGATATGGGAGAGATTAAACAAAAGACAGGCACTCCGACGAAAGAGAGCGGAGCAGTTGCTTATAAAGCAATTCAATTGGCATTTGATTATACAAAAAGGAATTTTGTCGACGCGATAATTACTTCTCCAATTTCAAAAACTGCGTTGAAATTAGCGGGAATAAATTTTCCAGGGCATACTGAAATGCTTTCTTCTTTGAGCAAAACTTCTGATTATGCAATGACTTTTCTTTCCTCAAAAATGAACGCGGCATTAATGACGATTCACGAGCCTATTAAACATGTACCAAGTCTAATTACTTCCGATACACTCCAAAATAAATTTGATGTGGTTATTAAAATGCTTAAAGAAGATTTGCTAATTGAGACTCCTAAAGTCGCAGTGCTGGGATTAAATCCTCATGCAGGTGAAAACGGTTTTATCGGAAGGGAAGAGGAGGAAATAATAATACCTTTATTGGGAAAAAATAGATATGCTAAATATTTTAGCGGACCATTTCCGCCAGATGCTTTTTTTGCTAACCGGTTATATAAAAAATATAATTTAACGTTTGGGATGTACCATGACCAGGTTTTAATTCCTTTTAAGCTATTAAATTTTGGGAAAGGAGTTAATTACACCGCCGGTTTGCCTATAATAAGAACCTCCCCGGATCATGGAACCGCCTATGATATTGCCGGGAAAAATATTGCCGATGAATCAAGTATGCTGCAAGCTTTTTATTATGCAAAAAAAATTGTTAAAAACAGAAGAATATTTAAAAATAAAATGCGGTAACAAATGTTAACCTTTAATAATGTCGAATATAGTTATTTGAATCAGCCGGTATTTTCGGATTTAAACTTTGAATTAAACCAGGGTGAATTTTGCTTTTTAATTGGTAAAAGCGGAGCCGGCAAAAGTACACTCCTTCAATTGATTTACATGAATATTTTGCCAACCTACGGAAGAATTTCTTTTGATGAATATGATTCGCGAACAATTAAACCGCGCAATCTACCGATGTTAAGAAGAAAACTCGGGGTGATATTTCAGGATTTTAGACTTCTAAAAGACAGAAACATTTATGAAAATTTATCTTTTGTTTTAGAAGCTACGAATAAATCAAGCGGAGATATTAAAAGGAAAGTTAATGACTCATTGACGGATGTAGGATTATCCCATCGGCGATACAGCATGCCGAATGAATTATCCGGTGGAGAGAAACAGCGAATTGCTATTGCGAGAGCTATTATAAATGATCCTGTTTTAATTCTTGCTGATGAGCCGACAGGAAATTTAGACCCCGAAACTTCTCTGGAAATTTTGGAAATACTGAAGAAGATAAATACTCGAGGTACTGCAGTAATTTTTGCAACCCATAACTATGAATTACTAAAAAGTTACGACGCAAAAATTATCAGAATAGAAGAAGGGAAAGCCCATAAGGTAATTATGAAGATTAAACAATAATCTTACTACTGCCAGCTTTTTGTAATTCGGATAAAATATTGTTTGTTACTTCATCAACTGAGTCAAGCCCGTTTATATAAATTTCATTTCTCCTAGATCGATAATAGATTAAAACTGGCTCGGTAGTGTTTTTATAAATATTTAATCTATTTCTAATAACATCTTCTTTATCATCATCACGTTGATAAAAGCTATCTATAGCCCCGCATGAAGGGCAAATATTTGAATTCCTAATATCATTATAATTAAAAATATTTCCGCAGTTGTCGCAAGCTCTTCGATTAGTCAAACGTCTGACAATCTCTTCCTCATTAGCGGTTATTACAACTAACCGGACATCTTTAATATTTAATTGATTAAAAATTTTGTCAAGCTCAACTGCTTGAGCAATTGTGCGTGGGAATCCATCGAGGACAAACCCCTTTTTACATCGGTCTTGTGCCAAAGTCTCCGCAATCAATCCAAACATAATATTGTCGGATACTAACTCTCCTTTATTCATCTTTTCCTCAGCGCTTAGGCCAAGAGGTGTTTTATCAGTTACAGCCTGCCTTAATATATCGCCTGTTGATATATGTGGAATATCTAACTTTGTGGAAAGTATTTTTGCCTGAGTACCTTTGCCTACACCCGGAGAACCGAATAACATGATTTGCATCATAAAACTCAAAATGTTAAAACTAAATTATTATTTAAGGTTATATTTGTCAAGCTTACAATTAAATAAACTCATATTTAATTTCTTTTATTTCTAATATTTACAAAAAACCTTTTCAGCAGAGCTTCACTTTCGGATAGGTATATTCCTGAAAATATTTCAATTTTATGATTGTATTTTTTTTCTTCTGCTAAATTATAGAGTGAACCGCAGGCGCCATACTTTGGATCAAAAGTAGAAAAATAAAGTTTATTGATTCTTGCTGCAAGCAGAGCGCCTGTGCACATTATGCAAGGTTCAAGCGTTACATAAATGTCGCACTCATTAAGTCGCCAATCTTTCATATAGCTTGAAGCAGCGGTAATAGCAATCATTTCGGCGTGAGCAGTTGGGTCTTTTAAGCTTTCTGTTTGATTAAAACCTCTCCCGATGATTTTATTTTTGTGAACAATTACAGCGCCAACAGGAACTTCGTTTTTTTCAAGTGCTAATTCAGCTTCCTGTAGAGCAGCAAACATAAATTTATAAATTTGTTCGTCAAAAATCATAAGTGCATTTAATCGTTCATTTTTATTATTGAAAGATTCCGATTCAGATCTTTTAGCTGTATAGTTTTTGGGTCTACCGAGGCCAATGTTTTAATTACCGACTTTAATTCCTCCATGTTTTTTTCAGCTTTAATAATTATTTCTTCATGCACTTCTACATCCTTCATGTCCAAAATTAATAACTGCATTGAGGAAGCTGAGTTTTGCAGAATGTCTTGTATTGTCCTTATAGTTGCATTAAATATTTCTATCCTTTCATCTGAGATTTTTCTTTTCATACTTCTGCTGTATAACCAAAATCCAAAGAGAATTGAAATTAACAATGGGATTGTCCATAAATATTTTTTACCCGCCATATAGTTGAAGAAATCAAGAATTGGGGAGATTCCAAGGACAAGATTGAAGAAAAGCGTCGACAAAATAAACATTAAAAATAAAATGACTAATGTTGAGCTATTTTTTAATACCTTCATAAGAGACCTTAAATCACCTTCCAAATTATTTATTCGCAACTACTCATTTTCGATAAGTGCGCGTTATACGCCGTAATTTATACAAAATATTTTTAACTTATTGGTTTATGATTGTCAACATAACGTCAAAAGATTAAATCCTATCTTATATGAAAATTTAAATAAAAATAATTAAATAAAGAAAATGCTCTGACTACAAAACACATGATAATAAAAAAACGAAAGAATTCGACATTATTTCCGATATTTATGAAATACAACTTTTCGAATTCCAATTCTTTAGTCTATAGTTCTGATAAAGATGGATGTCAATATTTTGTTTGTCAAATCATTATTTGTAAAAAATAAACTATTGAGACTATCTCAAAATGATTTACCTTTACATGGAAATTTATAATCCTTGGTCATTATACTCTCATTTTTTTATGAAGTCATTCTGATATAATTTTGTAATTAAAACCAATAATAATTATGATACCACTTTATTCCACATCGCAAATTAGAGAAGATAACAGTTTTGCTATAAATCAACTTGGCATTCCAAGTGTTGTATTAATGGAAAATGCTGCACTTCAAATCTTTAATATATCTACAGAAAAATTTCAAGAATTAAACTTAAAAATATCTTCATTAGGTTTTGTTTGCGGGAAAGGCAACAACGGTGGAGACGGTTTTGCTGTTGCCCGACATTTTGCAAATTATGGTTTTAGAGTAAATATTATATATTTAGGTAAAAATGAAGAAATGTCACGCGATTGCCTAATGAATTTTAATATATTAAAAAATCTGGCATCTATTAATCCCAAAATAATTTTGAAGAAATACGATTCTGCTGCCAGTCTTACAGTCCTTTCGACATGCAATGTTATTTTTGATGCAATGCTCGGAAGCGGGACATCAGGCGAGTTACGTGAGCCTTTTAATGAAATTGTATATTATGTAAATAATCTTAATAGCTTTAAAGTTGCGATTGATATTCCTACCGGATTAAATGCAGATACCGGATTTGGCAAGAATATTTTCAATTCGGATTTGACAATTACACTCGGCGAATTTAAAAGAGGATTATTTTTTGGCAAAGGCAAAAGTTTTTGCGGTGATACTGCGAAAGGAAATATCGGGTTAAGTCTCGAACATTTTGAAAAATATCCGGCAGAGGAATATTTGATTGAACCCGAAGATGCTTTAGAATCATTACCTTCCAAGAAAAAAGATATAAATAAATATTCGTCGGGGAAAGCTTTAATAATTGCAGGCTCTTCAACTTTGCCGGGTGCAGCGGTTCTTTCCTCTTTTTCGTCATTAAAGACGGGTGCAGGTGCATCGGTTTTATGCTTTCCTAAATCAGCAAAGAAATTTATCCACAAAAAATTGTTGGAAGTTATAGTCCAAACATACGAAGATGACGGTAAAGGATTTTTTAGAGTTGAAAATATTCCCGAGATAAGAAAGAGAATTGAATGGGCTGATTCAATCGCAATTGGGCCAGGTCTTGGAAGAAATGAAGAAACCCGGGAAGCGATATTTCAAATCATTAAGAAATTCAAAGATAAAATAATGGTAATTGATGCGGATGCAATCTTTGCCTTAAATGAAAACAAATATAAGAAATTGAGCTTAAATTCCCGGCAGGGAGGATTGCGCAAAATAATATTTACTCCGCATCACGGTGAGTTTGCAAATCTAATTGGCGTTTCTTCTGAAGAGTTAGAAAATGATATATTGAAATTTGGGAAAGAATTTGTAAAAGAAACGGGAAGTTATCTGATATTAAAAGATGCTCCTACTATTATTTTCACACCATCCGGAGATGCATTGATAAACACTGCAGGTAATCCAGGTATGGCAAAATTTGGCAGCGGTGATGTTTTAACCGGAATGCTTGCCGGCTTATTAGCGCAATGGGAATCTTCTACAAAAACCAAGTCAGGGATCTATACAGAAAAAGAAATTATTGAAAAAGCAATAGTCTGTGGCGTATATCTGCACAGTCTTTCTGCCGATTTATTATTGAAAGATTTCAGTGAATATACTTATACAGCAAGTGATATTATTAAAAATATTGCACACTCCATAAATTTTTTGAGAAAATCATTTGTCTGAATCTCCCGGGTACAAACAAGATTGAATTAAATCCAGTTGATCGCAATGCATGTAAAAAGAAAAATATTATTTAGTAAAAGTTTCGTCATCACTTTAGCGATCCTTTTTACTGTTGCGGATTTACTTTTTCTTTTTTTCATTAAATATAATAATCAGGATTTACCGTTAAAAGATTTCAGGCTAATGTACATTGGAAATCTACTTGATCTTCTATTTTCATCATTACTGATTCTTGCTCTAATAATTTATTCTTTTCAAAAAGGTAAAAGTTATAAGCCCAAGATATTAATGACTTATACAATCATTACTTCTGCTATTTTATTGCTTGCATTTCTTAGCACAAGAATTAATTTACCTCTACCAAATATTTATGTTTTAGACCATCCCTTTAAGAAAGTTATCATTGGAGTTTTGTTCTCCATTTATCAATTTTTTATCTTTCTTCAAATAATGTTCATTTGGCAGATAATATTTGGCGCAAAAGAACTGATATTCCTTAGGGCCTTTATTAATTCGTTTGTGTTGGTCTTTGTTTTGTTGGCATTTGCTTTTTTTTATATCCATTTAAGCTTGGGTAGAAATGAAAAATTTCCTTTTAAGAGAAATCAGACAAATGTTGCTGTAGTTTTAGGGGCTGCAGTTTGGTCACATAATTCTGTTAGCCCAAGCCTTGCTGCAAGAGTCGATAAAGCCGTTGAATTGTATAAAAAAGGTATTATAAATAAAATTCAATTTACCGGAGGAAATGCTCCCGGCGAATTAAGCGAAGCAGAGGTTGCTTTTGATTATATAAAGCCTCAAAATATTAATCTTCGTGATCTTTGGCTTGAAAAAAAAACAGCATCGACACTTGAACAAATCAAATTTATAAAAGATAGTTTGCTTGTAAAGAAGAACATAAATCATATTGTTATAGTTTCGGACGGTTATCATTTAACCCGTGTTAAAGAAATATGCAAATATTTTCACATAAAAACTTATGTCTCAGCTTCTGACTTGGATTTAAGTACTGAGCATAAACTATACTACAAGTTGAGGGAAAGCATTGCTTTAACTGTATTTTGGCTATTTGCTCTTTAACAAAAAGTTAATTGCGACCTGTCTGTTACCGGACAGGCAGGTTTTTATAAAGCAGATTTAATTATAAATTTACGCATAGGATTTTCAATCAGTTAAGTTTTGATAAAAATATTGAATTAAAATATGTCTCAAAGTTTTAAAAGACGTTTGGTCAGGGAAAGAGTCCTTCAAATACTATATGCTTATTCTATGAATAAGGAATCGCTTGAAAGCTTGGTGAACGGAGTGCTTTCAGATGTTTCAGATAAATCAGATAGAGATTTTGCAAATGATCTTGTAAATCGTGTACTAATTCATAAAGATGAACTTGAAAAGATGATAAAGCAACGTGTTGATAATTGGGAGTTAAACAGGATTGCGCTTATCGATAAGATACTTTTGCAAATGGGAATTTGCGAACTGCTATATTTTCCGGACATTCCTCCGAAAGTGTCTATCAATGAAGAAATTGAAATTGCAAAAATATACAGCACCGCAGGAAGCGGAAAATTCATCAATGGAATTTTAGATGCAGTTTTATCTGAGTTAAAAGATTCAGGGAAATTGGACAAATCCGGCCGCGGATTAATGGAAGAAACTATTTCGAAAGCACCACCTCAAAAATGATCCATGAAAAATAAATCTAGAATATTTTTCTGGACATTGTTCGACTTTGCCAGAACTTCTTTTTCGGTTATCGTCATTACCGTTATCTATTCAAAATATTTTTCTAATTATGTTGCAGACGGTAAAGTCTGGCTCTGGGGTTTATCTGTCAGCATTTCAATGATAATTACTGCTTTTCTTAGCCCACCACTTGGAGCTATCGCAGATGTCTCGCGAAATAGAAAAAGATTTCTTCTAATCTTTTCATCTGTAACAATTTTGTGCACAGCACTTATGTTTAACGTTCAAAAAGGCGATATTATCTTAGGAATGGTCCTTTTTATTCTTGCTAACATCGGATATGAAGGGGGAGTGGTCTTTTACGATGCTTTTCTTCCCAATATCACTGAGAAAAAAAATTTTGGACGAGTTTCCGGCTATGGTTTTGCGATGGGCTATGTCGGTGCGCTTTCTGTGCTTTTAATTATAGAACTATTACTACCACAGCAAAGTTCTTCTGACTATTATTTTTATATCCGTCTATCCTTCGTCGTTGCCGCTCTTTTCTTTCTAATATTTTCAATTCCTCTCTTTCTGTTTATTAGCGAACCGAATGTCGAAGGTAGATTAAGAAAAGGTATAATTAGAAATGGAATTCGAAAAAGTGCCGATACCTTTAAAGCTATTTTCTTTCACAATAAATATCCATCTGTTTCAGGATTTCTTTTAGCTTTTTTCTTGTATAATGATGCCATCATTACGATCATTGCATTTGCTTCAATTTTTGCTTCGGGTATTTTAAAAATGACCGATGCTCAGATAATCTATTTTTTCATTATTGTTCAAAGTACTGCCATTTTGGGAGCATTTATTTTTGGTATAATTTCAGACCATATAGGCCCCAAAAAAACTATTTCTATAACGTTGGTTATCTGGCTTTTTGTAATTGCAGGCGCTTATTTCGATAATTCAATCGCTGGTTTTTATGTTGTAGGCTTGCTGGCTGGGCTTTCCATCGGCTCTTCACAATCTTGCAGCAGAAGTTTAATGGCGCTTCTTACTCCTAAGGAAAGGGAAGCCGAGTTCTTCGGGTTTTATGATGGTTTGTTCGGAAAGTCCTCTGCTGTTATAGGACCTCTTGTCTACGGTATTGTCGCTAATGTTTCTAATCAACGGTTTGCTGTGCTTGCCATCGGATTGTTCTTTTTTGCGGGGTTAATTATCCTTCAAAAAGTTGAAGTTCCTAAAGTTACAAACGGTAAGGAGATTAAATCGAGTTTATAAGAAATATTCTAAATTGCTTTCAATATTATCATTGTAAGATCATCATTAGCGGGATGTATATCTTGAAATAAGCTTACGCTGTCCAAAATTGCTTGCTGAATTTCTATTGCGGTTTTTTGCGAATTTTGCATTATGATATTTTTTAACCTATCTATTCCGTATTCATGCAGACTTCCATCCATCGATTCTACTACTCCATCTGTAAAAAAAACTAAAATATCTCCTCGTTCTGCTTTAATCTCAATTTGTTCAAGAGAGTTTACAAATATATCACTTTGTGTCAAACCAATTCCGATTCCACTCGGAATGATATTCACGCAATCGTTTGATTTATTTCTGAAATAAAGCAATGGTAAATGTCCTGCTCGGCAAAGATGAAGTGTCCCGTTTGAATTCATTGAAGCAAGGCTTATTGTAAAAAATGAACCTTTTTGTAAAATATTTTTTAAGCTCTTATTTAAATTGGTCAAAATAGTTTTTGGCGTTGTACATTCGCCCGCAATATTGCGTAAAATTGCCTGTACCTGAACCATATAAATTGCCGCTGCCATCCCTTTGCCAGAAATATCTCCGATCGCTATAAATATTTTGTCAGGCGCTGAGTCATAGTTTATAAAATCATAATAATCTCCGCCCACTTCCTTTGCCGGTTCGTAGCAAGCGCTGATTTCAAAATAACTATTTTTGGGAGGACTTTGCGGCATCAAACTTTTCTGAATCTCACGGGCAACTGCGAGTTCATTTTTAGCTGTTAATTTATCTGCAAGTTCAAATGCTATTAAAAGGTTCAAAAGAAGAAAGGAATAAATTATTAAATTCCAATTATTATTAATAATTGCAATTACAAAAAATATTAATGCGACTGAGTATATTATTCTTCTTATTGGTGTGAGCAGATTTAAAAACTCAAAGAAAAGATTTTTTAGGAAATGGATGAGTCCCGATATGGAATTCTTTGGCTTCTCTGACTGTTTCATACGGCTTGCATAAAAATCATAAAGCTCTGGTATATCGCGCTTTACCAGCTTCTCGATTTCTTTAATGCTTAAATCGCTTGTATAAAATTGAAATAGTCTTTGTATCCGGTTGAAGTTTGCCAATGTTTATCTCTAATATTAATTAAGATTGAACTCATTACCTTTTGGCCTAATTTCATCGTACATCTTTTTTATTTCATTGTAAGCATACATGCTACCGCGTTGTGCAGCAAAACGCAAGTACTTCGCTGCTAATCCTAAATTTTTATTTACTGCGATTCCATTTTCATAACAGTAACCTAGACTGGCTTGTGCCAGCACAGAACCTTCCGAAATAAAATCTTTTAATGAATCAATGTAAAGCGAATCTTCGCCTACTATATTTCCATTATAAAGATTATTTATGATCAACCGCAGTTCCGCTTCTTTGCTGCCTAACCCCGCCGCTTCTTTCCAAATATTTAGTGCCTTGGGTTTATCAACCGGAAATATTTTGCCTGTATAAAAGTTTAGACCTAATTCATTAATCGCCGGAATAAATTTTAAGGCGGAGGCTTTGATTAAAAAATTTGCTGCATCCTTGTCCGTTATTTGATTATTAAATTCTAAAGTAAATAAACCGTACCAAACGTACATGGCACGGGGGTCATTTTTATCTACTCGATTTTTCAATACAGTTAAAAAATTATTTTTATTAATTTCATCCCAAAGTAAAATCGGTGCACGCGGAGAATCAAGTCTAGCAGCGCGAATGTAATATTCTGCTGATTTTATTAAATCCCTTTTGAAATAAATTCCTTCCATATATAGCTTGCCCAGCAATGTAAGCGCCTCCGGGCTGCCGTTCTCTGCAAAGTTTTTTAATAGTTTTAAACTTATTGAATCGAACTTAAAAGTTGAATCATTTTGGTAGCTTATATTCAAAGCTTTTGCTAGACTATCGTTTCCTTCATGCAGTATATCATCCAAAATCATTCGGTCTGAAATAGTTTGCATAGTATCTTTTAGAGAAGCAAAATCTATAAATACAAGACCCGTCGAAGAAGCTAAGACTTTATCATTAGAATTTTCTTTTTTAAACTTATTGCTTTCAACCTTAACCTGGGAGTTAGCCGTGTCAATTGAAGAAAGGGAAATTCTTTTAAGCAATTCAGTCAAAGCTTCTTTTGCTGGAACGAATCCATTAGCGGCGGCTTTCTTTAGCCAGAAATATGCTTTTGACCAATCTCGTTTTACTACAAGATTGTCCGTGTAACTTAGGCCTACTATATACTCTGCTTGAGGCATATCATCATTTGCAGCTTCAACAAAATAATTAAAAGCCTTAAAAGGATTCCATGAAATTCCCCAACCGTTAGTTAAAAGAATTCCGTAATTATAACAAGCTCCGGTTAATTTTTGTTTTGCTGCTTTTCCAATCCAATAAGCGCTAAGTGTTGTATCATTAGGAAATCCTTGACCAGTTAAATATCTAATTCCAAGCTCATGCTCTGCCAGAGCATCACCTGCATTTGCATCCTGGATTAGCTTAAACTGCTGCCAAAGCTGATAGGATAAATCAGGACGATACAACAGGATTGGCCATCTTTGAGGCCGATTATTCTTAAAAGCCAAACTGACTGTTGTATCCTGTCCAAGCATTATCGTTGTCAAGAGTAATGATAAAAGAGAAATTAGAAATACTTTTTGCTTCAAATTAGTTATCAAATTGTAATCTTCCGCTATTTTCGTATTAGACAAGGATATTTTTCATTTGTTTAATGTTTGAAATAAAACATAATATAAAATTATTATTTTGTTACCTTAGTTAAAACTCATCTTTTAGTCAATAACCTATTTTTTCAAGTGCATTCTAAAATTCATTCTATAGACGTTTCACACGCAATTATTTTTTATTTTTCATAAAAGCATAAATTTGTGATTGGTATATTATTTAAATAATATAATCAATTTTAGGTGAATAAATTATTGAATAAGAAGTAAAAATCAACTAACTTTGAGCCCAATAATTTTAAATCCCTTCTGTTAAATAAAGTATAAAAGGTACGTTGAATGTCTATAATTTTTGATATACTCTCTAAAAAAATAGTCGAGTGGAGAAAAGAAGAAAGCGCGATTATTGAAAAAGGTGGTGCAAAAATATTATCTCAAGTAACTGTGGCACAGGCTTACGGCGGAATGCGCGGTGTAGCTTCTTTAATTTGTGATACTTCAAGAGTTCCGCAGGACCAAGGTTTAATCATTCGGGAAATTCCACTGAAGAAATTATTGGATAAAACACCTGAAGAAATATTCTTTCTCCTTCTGACTTCAGAGCTTCCCGATAAAAATCAACTTGCTGATTTTTCGTCTGAAATAAGAAGTAGAAAAAATGTTCCTCAATATATTTGGGATGTTTTAAGAAGCATGCCAAAAGATTCTCACCCGATGACCATGCTAAACACTGCAATACTGGTTTTACAAAAGGAGTCAGTTTTTGCACATAGATATGATGATGGAATGCGAAAAGAAGATTATTGGAAAGCAACTTTGGAAGATGCGCTAAATCTTGTAGCAAAACTTCCGGCAATTGCTGCGGGGATTTATAGAATGCGTTTTAACAAAGGTGAGATTATTCTGCCTGACCCTGCAATGGATTTAACTGGCGATTATGTCCACATGTTAGGCTTAGATAAAAGTAAGAAAGAAGAATTTAATGATCTTATGAGACTTTATTTGGTTGCTCACTGTGACCATGAAGGTGGCAATGTTAGCGCTTTGACTAATCTCACAATAAATTCTGCTTTATCCGATATTTATTATTCATTGTCCGGTGGCTTTGATGGTTTAGCCGGGCCTCTTCATGGTTTGGCAAATCAAGAATGTTTAAAATGGATTCTTGAGATAATGCAAAAATATGGAGACGCTCCGTCAAAAGAACAACTAAAAGAAATTGTTTGGGATACATTAAATTCGGGAAAGGTAATCCCGGGATACGGTCATGCAGTTTTAAGAGTTACCGACCCAAGATTTGAAGGCTTTTTACAGTTTGGTAAAAATCATTTTCCAGATGACCCGCTTTTTATAACCGTAGCAAGACTATATGAAGTTGTCCCAGAAGAATTGAAAAAAATAGAAAAGATAAAAAATCCATGGCCAAATGTAGATGCAGCTTCCGGCTCGATGCTTTATCATTATGGATTGAAAGAATTTTCATATTATACGGTTGTTTTTGCTGTTTCCCGAAGCTTAGGATTAACCGCTCAAGCAGTAATTAATAGAGCTATGAACGCCCCGATCATTAGACCAAAATCGGTCACCACCTATTTTGTAAAAGAATTTATTTCATAGTTTAACAAATAAAGAATTGAAAAAATGATTTCAAAGAACAAAGTGAAATTTATATTCGTCACGGGCGGAGTAGTATCCTCGCTCGGAAAGGGCATAACTGCTTCCTCGCTAGGTCTCCTATTAAAACAAAGAGGCTTCAAGGTAACAATTCAGAAGTTTGATCCTTACATCAATGTTGATCCGGGCACTATGAACCCTTTTCAACACGGTGAAGTATATGTTACTGATGACGGCGCTGAAACAGATTTAGACCTCGGTCATTATGAACGGTTTCTTGATGTGAATATGTCTAAGGCAAACAACACTACAACCGGACAAGTTTATTTTGAAGTGATTAACAAGGAAAGACGCGGAGATTTTTTGGGGGCAACAGTTCAAGTAATTCCTCATATTACAGACGAAATTAAACATCGGATGATTAAGCTTGCAGAACTCGGCGAATATGACGTTATCATTACTGAAATTGGCGGAACTGTTGGTGATATTGAAAGCTTACCTTTCATTGAAGCAATGCGTCAGTTGATGCTACAATTCGGTAGAAAAAACACAATGAACATTCACGTAACTCTTGTTCCGTATATTGCATCTGCGGGTGAAGTGAAAACAAAACCAACTCAGCACAGCGTAAAGAATTTGCTTGAGCTAGGAATTCAGCCCGATGTATTAATCTGTCGTTCGGAAAAGAAAATCGCAAAAGATATTCGTGATAAAATTGCCTTATTCTGCAATGTTGATTCCAGGTCTGTTATTTCGGCTTACGATTGTTCTTCAATTTATGAAGTCCCTCTTGTTCTGTTCAAAGAAAAATTTGATCAAATTGTAATGAAGAGACTACATCTACCGGAAAAAAAATCTAAGCTTGAAGATTGGGAAAATTTAGTCTTAAATATCAAAAGTCCGTCAAGAACTGTTGAAGTAGCTCTTTGTGGAAAATATATAGATCACATGGATGCTTATAAAAGTATTATGGAAGCATTTGTGCATGCCGGCGCCGAAAATAATGCAAAAGTTAAGGTGAGGTCGATTAGTGCGGAATTGCTTGAGACTGTAGAAGCGGGAGAACTTTTAAAAGGCGTTAGCGGAATTTTAGTTGCTCCGGGTTTTGGCGAAAGAGGAATTGAAGGAAAAATTAACGCAATTCGATATGCAAGAGAAAATAATATCCCATTTTTTGGAATTTGCCTCGGCTTGCAATGCGCAGTTATTGAGTTTGCCAGAAATGTTTGCGGATTGAAAAAAGCTCATAGCTCAGAATTTAAAGCTAATAAATTCAGTGTTATTGATTTAATGCCGGATCAAAAAAATATTAAAAATATGGGGGCTTCAATGCGACTTGGTGCTTACCCATGCACTATTCAAGACGGGACAAAAGCAATGGAAGCTTATAAGACAAATTTTATTTCTGAACGTCACAGACACCGTTATGAAGTAAATAATAAATTTAGAAACACACTAGCCGATAATGGGATGGTTTTTAGCGGATTATCACCGGATAAAGAATTAGTTGAGATTATAGAACTACCTTCGCATAGATGGTTTCTTGGCTGTCAGTTTCATCCTGAACTAAAATCAAGAGCCACTAAGGCACACCCATTATTCCGAGAATTTATTAAGGCTTCATTAAATTATGCCGAAGAAAAAAAGAATTTTGCTAAAGATGAATAAACCCGTTCTTTTTATTTGTGACAGGAAAAAAAATGACACTACTTTTCTAAGGCTTTTTATTTCCACAAGATTTTACTTCCAAAATCTTTTACCAATTTTGTTATTCTTATTCCTTTATCAAAATAGTCTTTTCGCACAACCCGTAATAAACCATTTGGTAAAAAAGGGACTTCAATATAGTTATGATTTTAAGTGGGAAAAAGCAAAAAATATCTTTGAAGGTTTGATAAAGAGATATCCTTCAGATCCGCGCGGATATCATTACGAATCCTCTATTTACTTATGGTATTACCTTAGCAACCAAGACGTTGAGAACTTCCAAACTTTCATATCATATTCTGATACCGCAATTATAAAAGCAAACAATTTATTAGAAAAAGATCCTGATAACACAGATATACTTTATACATTAGGTTCAGATTACAGCTATAGAGCAATTGCTTTTATTAAAGCGCAAAAATTTTTAGATGCTGTTTGGGCAAGCAAAAAATCCGAATCGTACTTAAATGAAACTCTCGCAAAGGACTCATCAAAATATGATGCGTATTTGGGATTGGGCTTGTACAATTTTGCTGTAGGGCAAATTCCCTCAGCATTCAAATGGGCGCTTAACCTTGCAGGCATTAACGGGAATGTTGATAATGGTTTAAGCTTAATCCACAAAGCTGCCGAAAACGGAAATCTGGCAAAAGTAGAAGCGGAATATTATTCTGCGCAAATTTTATCGGATTTTCTTGATGATTATAGCGCTGCAAATAGATATTTAAACAACCTGACAGCAATGTATCCAGGGAATTTGCTTTTTCGATATTCTCTAGCAGTTTTACAAATTAAGAAACATAATCTAAATGAAGCGAAAATTATATTAACGAAATTATTAAAGAATGATAATTCAGATTTTAAGCAGCTCATTTCTTTTTCCGAATTTCTGAAAGGTGATATATTTTTCAAAGAAAACCAATTTGATTCTGCAAAGGCATATTATCTTGACTTTCTAAATAATAGTCCAAGCAATGATTATAAAGGTATTGCGGCTTTTCGTTTAGCGGTTTCTTATGAAATAACCGGTAACCGCGCAGAAGCTGTTAAATATTATGAGCTGACCGGCGAAGGGAATATGGATTTGGAAGACGATATTTATGCCAAGCGCAAAGGTGAACTATTTGATAAATGCACTATGGCATATACCGAAATGGATGCTATAAAAGATGATAATATGATTGAAGATGGTAGATATAAAGCTGCATTCGATTCGTTAACTTCGTTACTTGAAAGGATACAAACAGATAGACTAAAGGCGGAAGTATATCTTTATTTAAGTAATGCTGCTTATTATTTAGGTAAATACGATGAATCGATTAATTTTGCTCTTACAGCGAAAGTTCTAAATTCTGATCAAGAAAGATGGATTAAGCCCTTCGCTTGTTATTATGCGGCAAGAGCGGATAAGAAATTAAAAAACAATAGCGCAGCCATTAATTTTGTCGATGAAGCAAAAAGTTATTCAGATTACGATTATCAGAAGAAGCTAAAAAATCTTCTCATTGCATTAACTTTTAAATAAAAATATAAACTAGCTCTTAAATATAGTAGACTTTCATTGACAATATTTTTGCATTTAGCTAATTTTTGTCACCTTTTTGGGTATATTTATTTTGAGAATTGCCGTTTTTGTTTCAGGCCGTGGTTCAAATTTAAAAGCTATTTTAGACAGTCGCGATATTCAGGAAAATATTGAGGTTAAAGCTGTTGTTAGCGATAAAATAGATTGTCCTGCTTTTTCAATCGCACAGAAATTCTCCATATTGACTTTTAGCGTCGGGAATAAAATCGGCTTTATGAATTATGAAGAACTCAGAGAGTCATTGCAATCGCTAGAAGTTGAGCTTATAGTTCTTGCGGGCTATTTAAAATTAATTCCAAATAATTTTTTAAGTTTTTACAAAGGTAAAATTATTAATATTCATCCCGCTTTATTACCGTCATTCGGCGGTAAGGGAATGTATGGGATAAATGTTCATAAAGCTGTTTTTGAATCATCAGCAAAAGTTTCCGGAGCAACAGTTCACTTTGTTGATGAAACATACGACACTGGAAAAATTATAATGCAAAGATGTATCGATATTTCGGATGTAAAATCACCAGAAGAAATAGCAGATAGAGTTCTAAATATTGAGCATGAAATTCTTCCTTTTGTTCTAAATAAGTTCGCAGAAGGAAAAATTAAGATTGTCGGAAAAAGAGTTATAATTAATTAAAATAAAAATAAAAAATAATTTTTCTTATTAGGATTTTTAATTGAAAAAGTTAGCTTTAATCAGTGTTTCGGATAAAACAAATATTGTTGAATTAGCCAAGTCTCTTAACGATTTTAACTATCATATTTTAGCCACAGGTAATACAGCTAAAATACTATCGCAAGCTAATGTTGAGGTTACAGAGATTTCAAATTTTACCGAATTCCCAGAAATTTTTGACGGAAGAGTAAAAACATTGCATCCTAAAATATTTGGGGGGATACTTTTCCGGCGCGATGACGATAAAGACAAAATTCAAGCGGAGGAAAATAGAATATCCCCGATAGATATTGTTTGTGTTAATCTTTATCCTTTTATAAAAACAGCCTCGAACCCTAAATCCAATTTGGATGAAATAATTGAGAACATAGATATCGGCGGACCAAGCTTAATTCGCGCTTCAGCAAAGAATTATAAATTTGTTTCAATACTTACTAATCCATCACAATATGATCCATTTTTAGAGGAATTAAAAAACGGTTCTATTAGTGCTGAAACAAGAACAAAACTTGCAGTAGAAGCCTTCTCCCACACTGCATATTACGATACTTACATCGCTAATTTCTTAGAAAAGAAATTTGAATTAACATCAACTCACTTCCGGCTAAATCTTCCAAAAGAAAAAACATTACGGTACGGTGAAAACCCTCACCAGAATGGTGCTTTGTTCGGGAACTTTAATGAATATTTCGAAGTATTTCATGGTAAAGAAATTTCTTATAATAATATTTTAGACTTAATAGCCGGTGTAGAATTAGCTGAAGACCTGAGAGAAAACATGCCTACCGGTGGCAGTACATGCATTATAGTCAAACATCAAAATCCTGCAGGCGTAGCAATTAGCGATTCCCCTTTTGATGCTTATAGCAATGCGCTTAAGTGCGACCCTGTTTCTGCCTTCGGCGGAATAGTAATATTTACTACGGAAGTGGATGAAAAACTTGCTTTAAAATTAAATGAAATATTCTTAGAAATTATTTGTGCCCCAAGCTATACAGATGAAGCAGTTAAAATCTTAACTAAGAAAAAAGATAGGAGATTATTAAAACAGTTAAAATCTGTCAGTGAAGAAAAAATATCTTTTAGGAACATCCCAGGTGGTATAATTATTCAGGACTCGGATCATGAAACATTAGATAGAAAAAACATTAAAATTGCAACTGTAAAAAAACCTGATGAAAAAGAATTAGAAGATTTGTTTTTCGCGTGGACTGTTGCAAAACATACCAAATCAAACGCGATTGTTTTTGTGAAAGATAAAACTACTCTCGGCATAGGGGCGGGACAAATGTCGCGACTCGATTCTGCAAAAATTGCTTTCATGAAAGCTAAAGAACACGGACTTGATTTAAGCGGTTCTGTTGCGGCTTCCGATGCTTTTTTCCCATTTCCTGATACTCTGCTTGAGATAATCAATTACGGTGCAACTTCTATTATACAGCCCGGTGGATCAGTTAGAGACAGCGAAGTAATAGAAGCAGCAAATGGAAAAAATGTATCAATGGTTTTTACAGGAATTAGACACTTTAAACATTAAGAGGAATTATGGGTTTATTTGATTTTTTTTCTGCTGATATAGCAATGGATCTTGGAACGGCGAATACTTTAATTTATGTTAAAGGAAAAGGCATTGTACTTAACGAGCCGTCTATAGTAGCTTTCGATAAAAACACTAAGCGAATTATTGCGCTCGGAAATAAGGCAAAAGAAATGCAGGGTAGAGAGCATAAAGATATTAGAGTTACTCGCCCTATGCGAGACGGTGTAATAGCCGATTTTGAAATTGCTGAAGGAATGATTCGCGCTTTTATTAAGAGTGTAAAAGCGACAGGCGCTATAACAAGCAGAAGAATTGTTGTAGCTGTTCCTAGCGGCGTTACTGAAGTTGAAAAAAGAGCTGTCCGCGATAGCGCC
>JAJYCM010000087.1 GCA_021778375.1 Bacteroidota bacterium | reverse complement strand
ATCCCTTTCTTATACAAAACAAACCCGAAGATGCAGTGCCTTGTAAATATTATAAATAATATTTGTGTTAAATATTATTACAGTAAAACAAATAATATGAAACAGAATTTATTCAAAATAATTTTACTTTTTATACCGCTGTTGATTAATTCCTGCGATAAGGCTATAGACCCCGTGATTCAAACAAATCTACTGCAAAACCCCTCCTTTGAAGAAAATGGTCAGCCTTCATTAAGCGGATGGAATGTGACGAATATTTCGATGATAAATTTTTCAAATGACGTACCGCCCGATGGCGGGAAATGGTCTTTATTAATGTACGGACGTAATTCTCTTATACAAGGTCGGGTAAGATTAAATTTGGTTAGTCAAAAAGTAAGGTTGTTAAAGGGAACTTATATTTATACATTTTCATTTTGGGCCAAAACAGATTCAGCTAATGGCTCTGTCGCTGTCTTAAGCGCTATTATAAACGATACATCAAGGTTCTACAAGAACTTAGAAATAACAAATTCAAATTGGACAAATTATAATATTGTAGATACCTTATCATCGGCTAATTATGACTCAGTTGAAGTTGTTTTCTTGAATGGTCTTTCATTTCAAGGGGTTCAAGGTAAAACATTTTTTGACCTTTGCAGTTTAACTGTAAAATAAATTCTATTTCATAACCTGCCGGCATGAAAATCCAAAATAAATTATTGTTTCTTTAAAAGAAAAAAATTCTATAGTTTAGCGAAAATAAAGTTAAGCAATTGTGCATAATTTATTACGGAATCCTTTATGCAAGATTTAGAAGAATATTTCAACCAATTTAGAAAAAATATTATTGGGATAGATCAAACCTTTACTTCTCCTTACGGTGAGAAAAAAATTATCTATTCCGACTGGATAGCAAGCGGCAGACTTTATGCTCCGATTGAAAAGAAAATTGTAGAAACTTTTGGACCCTACGTCGGCAATACGCATTCCGAAGCAAGCATTACCGGTACAACAATGACGGTCGCTTACCAAACGGCTCATGAAATAATTAAAGACCATGTACACGCCGGCAAAGATGATGTTATTATTACAGCCGGTTCCGGAATGACTGCGATGATAAATAAATTCCAAAGAATTTTGGGACTAAAGGTGCCGGAACAATTGAAAGCATATCTTAATCTACCTGCTGAATTAACTCCCGTTGTTTTTGTAACGCACATGGAACATCATTCAAATCATACGTCATGGCTCGAAACTATTGCTGATGTAGTTTGCATACAACCGGATTCCGAAGGATTGATCGATCTGCATGATTTTGAAGTTCAGCTTGAAAAGTATAAAGATAGAAAATTAAAAATCGGTGCATTTACCGCCTGTTCAAATGTTACCGGTATTGAAACACCGTATCATAAAATGGCAAAAATGATGCACGAGAACGGCGGCTTTTGCTTTATTGATTTTGCATGTTCCGCGCCGTATGTAAATATTGATATGCATCCGGCTGATCCTTTAGAAAAGTTAGATGCTATATTCTTCTCACCCCATAAGTTTTTAGGCGGACCCGGTACGCCGGGTGTTATAATTTTTGATTCACATCTTTATAAGAACCTCGTACCTGATAATCCCGGCGGCGGTACGGTGGATTGGACTAACCCATGGGGGCAGCATAAATTCGTATCAAATATCGAACTACGTGAAGACGGGGGAACTCCTGCTTTTCTTCAAACTATTAAGGCTGCGCTTTGCGTAAAATTAAAAGAGGAGATGAGCGTTGACAAGATGGAGCAAAGAGAAAAATATTTAGTCAAAACAGCAATTGACGGTTTAAGGAAAATCCCGGGTCTTCATATTCTGGCTGATAATATTGAAGACAGGCTTGGCGCAATTTCTTTTTATGTGGACAAAATTCATTATAATTTATTAGTAAAAATTTTGAATGACAGATTCGGAATTCAAATGCGCGGCGGCTGTTCATGCGCTGGAACTTATGGGCATTACCTTTTGCACGTCAGCCCGGATCAATCGAAACATATTTCAGAGAAAATAAACGAAGGCGATCTTTCCGAAAAACCCGGCTGGGTAAGAATGTCAATTCATCCTACAACAACGAATGAAGAATTGGATTTCATTATTGAATCTATTAAGGTAACCGCAAAAAATATATCCTTATGGGAAAAGGATTACCGTTACTGTCAACAAAATAATGAATTTTTTCACCTCTCATCAAATGAAGAAGAAAAGACAATTATCAAAAGTTGGCTAAATACTCATGTTACGCAGCCTATATAATACCCGACTGCCGAGACTGTTGCACAACTTCCAGATGTCATATCGAAGGAGCTTGCGACTGAGATATCCCACGTTCAATTTGTGTACTTAAGCTATACATGGGATTTCTCCCTCTGGTCGAAATGACAATTTGGATTTGTGCAACAGACTCTACCGGCAGACAGTCGGAAGGAGAAATCCCATTTAAGAAACTTATCCCTATCTGCTAAAGTGTTATGAATTCCCACAATTTTGCAAATCTTTTCCCATCAATGAGAATGATAATAAAACTCAATTCTCATTGATGGTTATAAAACAATTATTTTCTAATACTTATGAATTCTTTTTGATGTCATTTACGGCATATTCTTTGTTTATGCAAGGTTACATTTAGAAAAACGATTTCCAGACGCATATAAATATTTTGTAATAAAATATAATATTAAGTAATAGCGAGAGGTAAAAATGAAAAACGTAATTCTATATTTGCTTTTTGTTGTAACGATTGTTGCATTGTTCGGGTTTGCGTTCACTATATAATAACAATAGAAATAAATTACAGAAAAATTAAGCAGGCAATTATGTTGGTCTCCAATTCAAAATTAGTAAGTAAAGAAAAAAAATCATCTACTAAATATGGACAAGTAAATTTCAACAGTATTTTGTCATTACTAATTCTGACCTTAATTTTATTTTTAACGGTTGGTAAGCTTAGCGCACAAACAAATGACGATTGCCTCACTTGCCATAGTGACAGTACGTTGACAATGAAAAAGAAAGGGAAAGTAATTTCACTTTTTATTGATGCTAAGGTTTTAGCACATTCGGCGCATCAAAAGCTGCAATGTATCTCATGCCATGTTGGTTTTAATCCCGATAACGATCCTCATAAAAAAGATATTGAACCTATAGATTGCAAATCTTGTCATAAAGACGCCGCAGTATTACACCCTTTCCATCCGCAGATGATGCGAGCAAGCGGTTTGAGTGATAAGCCCGATTTGAATTGCAAAGGCTGCCACGGCACTCATGATATTATTTCGCCAAAAGTTCCCGGCTCAAAATTTTATATTACAAATATGGTTAACGCATGCGGAAGCTGTCATAAAGACAAGAAAGCAGAATTCGAGACATCTGCTCACGCAAACGGTCTAAGAGAAGGAATAAAAGGCTCACCTAATTGTTATACCTGCCACAGGAATCCAATTGTTTCTGCAAATACCTTAACAGATAGTACGGAAATTAAAATAGCTCAAGAGAAATTATGCATTTCCTGCCACCTGGATAATCAGGAAATAAGATCCAGAACATCTCCATCAGCCGGGTTTATTAATTCATACGAGCAAAGCGTTCATGGGAAGGCATTGCTCGGCGGAAATGGGAAAGCAGCAAATTGTGTTAATTGCCATACGGCTCATAAAGTAAAACCGGCTAGCGATCCAACTTCAACAGTTAATAGGTTTAATGTTCCGAATACATGCGGTCATTGTCATAGTTCAATTGCATCAGATTACAAACAAAGTGTTCATGGAGTTGCGATTCTTCAAAAAGGAAATTTAGATGCCCCTGTCTGTACAACATGCCATGGAGAACATAATATTCTAAATCCGAATAACCCATCCTCACCTACGGCATACGCTAATGTTTCTCAGGAAATTTGTTCCAAATGCCATTCATCTGTAACACTTTCTGCAAAGTATGGGTTGAATCCGAATAGATGGAGCACCTTTAAAGATAGTTATCATGGTCTGGCTATGCAGGGTGGCGCTACTATCGTTGCCAATTGCGCAAGCTGCCATACTGCTCATAACGTCTTACCTCCATCTGATCCGAGATCAAGCGTTTATAAGGGTAACCTTTCAAAAACCTGCGGTAGATGCCATCCCGGCGCTAATGAAAAATTTGCCGGCGGTAATATTCATTCCACTACAACCAATAAGAAAAGTGAACCGATCCTTTATTGGATTGCGGCAATTTATATCGCAATGATCCTCTCGGTTATTGGCGCAATGCTTCTGCACAATATTTTAGATTTTATAAAGAAAGCAAGAATTAAAAAACTGAAACAAATGGGAATGCTTATCCATAAAAAACCTGGTCACTCACTTTATCTAAGAATGACTGTAAACGAAAGAATTCAGCACATCCTTCTGAGTATAAGCTTTATTGTTTTAGTTATTACTGGTTTCATGCTGCAGTTTCCGAATACTTGGTGGGTCTCTCACATTAGAAGCTTGAGCGAAAATACTTTTATTTATAGAGGCATTCTTCACCGGATTGCAGCTATTATTATGATCTTGGTAAGCTTATATCATCTCTATTATATCCTTTTTACTGCTAGAGGTAGACAGCTTGTAAAAGATCTTCTTCCTAAAAGACAGGACTTTTCCGACGCTATTGGTGTTGCAAAATTCAATTTAGGCTTATCTAAAACAAAACCTAAACTTGACCGATTTAGCTATGTCGAAAAAGCTGAATATTGGGCATTGATATGGGGAACTATCGTCATGTCGGCTACTGGTCTGATTATGTGGTTTTATTATACTCTATTTATCGGATGGTTCTCTCTGCTCGGCTGGGATATCGCCCGTACTATCCATTATTATGAAGCGTGGCTTGCTACATTAGCAATAATAGTCTGGCATTTTTACTTTGTTATATTTAACCCAGATATCTATCCAATGAACCTCTCCTGGATTATAGGTCACCTTACTGAAGAAGAAATGGAAGACGAACATCCGGCTGAATTGGAAAAATTAAATGCTCAGCAATCAGAGGATGAAGAAAATAACAGCAAATAGAAATGCCGATATGAAGTTATACAAAGTCTTTTATTTATTTTTAATTATACCGGTATGGCTGTTTAATAGCTTAAATCTATATGCACAGTCTAACAGTGATTGCCTTACTTGCCATAGCGATAAAACTATCACTGGCAAAATAAATGGTCATACGGTTTCTGTATATATCGACGAGAAAAAACTGGCTGCCTCCGTTCATAATGGTAATCAATGCACGGATTGCCATGCTGATCTCGTCGGTTCGGATTTTCCGCACAAAACTAATGTCGCTCCTGCTCAATGCGTCCCCTGCCATGATGATGTGCAAACATTATATTCTGAAGGTATTCACGGCAAAGCTGTTGCCAAAGGCGATCCCCTGGCTCCGCGCTGCCAAAACTGCCATGGCTCGCATGAAATTCTTCCGGTTAATGATATTCACTCCGCTGTCGCTCCGATTAAAATTCCCTTTGTTTGTGGTTCATGCCATCGGGAAGGTACTAAAGTCCAGATTCAAAGACATATCCCTCAAAATCATATTTTAGAAAATTATACGGAAAGTATTCACGGAGTAGGTCTGCTGCAAAAAGGTCTTTCTGTTGCTGCCAATTGTGCATCATGCCATTCTGCTCATAAAATTCTTCCGCCGTCAGATCCGCAGTCAACAATTTCTAGGAAAAATATCTCAAAAACTTGTACTAAGTGCCATCAGGAAATTGAAGTGGTTCATAGAAAAATTATTAAAGGCAAACTTTGGGAACAGGCTCCTAATACCCTTCCTGTATGCACCGATTGCCATGTGCCGCATAAAATTAAAGATGTTCTGTATAAAGAAAGTGTTGCTAATCAGGATTGCTTAAGCTGTCATGGCAGAACTAATTTAAAATCTGCCGATGGTCGTTCAATGTTTGTTGATGTTACTAAACTGCAGAATTCTGTTCATATAAATATTTCTTGCAGCCAATGCCATAATACTGTCAATCCGTCTTTAATGCGCCCATGCACGGGTATATCTCCAAAAGTTGATTGCTCAATCTGCCACGCTGATGAGGGAGATCAGTATTCAAAGAGTATCCACGGTCAGCTTTTTGCTAAGAACGATCCCAATGCCCCGACTTGTGAAGATTGCCATGGTTCTCATGAAGTGTTGGCTAGAGTTAATCCGGCTTCCCCAACCTTTCCAACTAATATTCCTAACCTTTGCGGCACTTGCCATAGAACCGGAGAAAAAGCTGCTGTTAGATATCACGGAACTGAACATAATATTGTTGCAAATTATACTGAAAGTATTCACGGTAAAGGTTTAATGAAAAGCGGTTTAACAATTACTGCAACATGCACTGATTGCCATACTGCTCACCTGGAACTTCCCCACTCCGATCCTAATTCAAGTGTTAATAGAAAAAATATCCCGGCAACTTGCGGGAAATGCCATTATGGTATTGAAAAACAACTTGAAAATAGTGTCCATTCCCCGAATATTACTAAAACTAACAAGAAACTTCCTGTTTGTAATGATTGCCATAGCGCTCATCAAATTACTAGAACCGATGCTACCGGCTTTAGATTAGAAATTATGACTATCTGCGGCAATTGTCATAAACAATATGCTGCGTCTTATTTCGAAACCTATCATGGTCAGGTCTCCCGCTTGGGTTATTCCCAAACTGCTAAATGCTGGGATTGCCACGGCTCTCATGATATTTTGCCGGTCGAAAACCCAAAATCGCATTTAAGCTTTCAAAACAAAGTTCAAACTTGTAAAAAATGCCATGAGGGCGCCACTAGACAATTTGCTGGTTACTTTACTCACGCTACCCATCACGAGCCTGTTAAATATCCGATTATGTTCTGGACCTTCTGGAGTATGACTGGTCTCTTAGTAGGCACATTCTTTTTCGCTGGTATACATACTTTGCTTTGGCTTCCCCGCTCTCTTCAATATAGAAAAGAGCTAAAGAAAATTTTATCCGAAAACTCCGACTCTGAAGAAAAAAAGGATGACCAAATCAGTGATGAAAAAATTGAATAATTCAGTAAAAAATTGTTGATATAAAAAATGGATTCTTATAACGTAAATTCAAAAGTGAAAGTCAAAATGCAATTCCAAAGGTTTACTAGATTAAACCGCGTTCTGCATATTTTGATGATTGTCAGTTTTATAAGCCTCGCTCTTACCGGCATGACATTAAAATTTTCCTATACCGGCTGGGCTGCTATCCTGTCTCACCTTTTGGGTGGTTTTGAATCCGCCGGTTATATTCATCGGTTCTTTGCTGTGGTAATGGTAAGCATTTTCATAATCCATATTATCGGTCTTACAAAATTAAAAAAGAAAGAATATAAAACGTGGAAAGCGTTGCTATTTAATCACGACAGCATGCTTTTCAATAAAAAAGATCTTAAAGATTTTATCGGCTCAATTAAATGGTTCTTGGGTAAAGGCGAACGCCCTCAATACGGTCGCTGGACATATTGGGAAAAATTTGATTACTTCGCCGTGTTTTGGGGAATCTTTGTCATCGGCTTTACCGGTATTACTCTGTGGTTCCCTGAAATTTTAACAAGTGTTTTCCCCGGCTGGGTTATCAATGTTGCTACCATTATTCACAGCGATGAAGCTCTCCTAGCTACTGGTTTTATTTTTACTGTCCATTTTTTTAATACTCACTTGCGTCCGGAAAAGTTCCCGATGGATATCGTCATTTTTTCGGGAAGAATGCCCCTCGAAGAATTTAAACTTGATCGCCCCGCTGAATATAAAGAACTTGTTGAAAAAGGCGAGCTTGAGAATTTTCTTGTGGAACCATATCCGGAAATTGTTTTAAAAACAATTAGAATCTTCGGCTGGATTGCTTTGTCTTTGGGCTTAAGTATAATTGTCTGGATAATTTATGCTATGATTTTTGTTTATAAATAATCAGCAGAGTTTATAAAAAATGAAAAGAAAACTACCATCTTCATTTTATAATCCAACGACGCTTTTTGGAGCCGGATTGGCAATGTTAAGCTTCGGCCTAATCGTATTCCTATCTGTCATTGAAGCTTTTAGCTCAAATAACAAACCTTATGCAGGCATTTTAACTTTTATTATATTACCTATTTTTTTAATTATTGGACTCTTAGCTATCGCTTATGGAATACTTAGAGAACACCATTTAGAAAAATTAGGCAAAATTAGAAATAGACTTCTACCTGTTATTGACCTTAATGATGTAAAACAAAAAAGAGCTTTTCTAATTTTTGCTTTAGGAACAATCATCCTTATCGCATTTACGGCTTTCGGTAGTTTCAAAGCTTATGAGTACACAGAATCCGATGCATTTTGCGGTACTATTTGCCACAAAGTTATGGAGCCAGAATATACTGCCTATAAGTATTCTCCCCACTCACGTGTGGGATGTGTAAAATGCCACATTGGTCCTGGCGCGGGTTGGTTTGTGAAATCAAAAATATCAGGGAGTTACCAGGTTTATTCTGTTCTGTTTAATAAATTTCCGCGCCCGATTGAAGCTCCGATAAGCAACTTACGCCCTGCAAAAGAAACATGTGAACAATGCCACTGGCCAAAAGTATTTTATGGCGAAAAAGAAATTACAAATACGTATTATTTGTCTGACGAAAATAATACTAAGATGACTCTTTCAATGCTTATCAAAATTGGCGGCGGCAACCAGGAAACGGGCGTTACATCGGGAATTCACTGGCACATGAATATTTCAAATCAAATTACTTATCTTGCTATTGACCGTGAGCGGCAGGTAATTCCTTGGGTCAAAGCCAAATCTATGATAACTGGAAAAGAAACTATCTATCGTAGTACAAGTGTTCATGTTACCCCGGAAGAATTAAAAAACGGTGATTACCGGACAATGGATTGTATTGATTGCCATAACAGGGCAACACATATTTATAATCCTCCTTCAACCTCTGTAAATCATGTTATGGCTGCCGGATGGGTTGACCCGAGTTTACCATATATAAAAAGCATCTCAGTTGAGGTTTTGGATAGAGGCTATACAACGACAGAAATTGCGCTCGATAGTATTAAGACACTTGTTGAAGATTTCTATCAAGCAAACTATCCGGAAGTTTTCTCCAGTAAAAAAGATAAAATTGAAAGTGCGATATTACAGCTTCAAAAGATATACTCAAGAAATTATTTCCCTTATATGAATGTAAGCTGGAGAAAATTTCCTGATAATATCGGGCACATGTACTCAGCAGGCTGTTTTAGGTGTCATGACGGAAAGCATGTTAGCGCGGATGGAAAAGTAATATCAAATAAGTGCTCCACATGTCACACTATTTTATCGCAGCAAATTGGAAATGAAAAGCCTGAATTTTCGTTAAACGGCGTTGATTACATCCATCCGGTAAATGTTGACAAGTCCTGGAAATCAATGCTTTGCAGCGACTGCCATACCCGCCAGGAAGCACAATAAAATTTGACATAGCTAGCTCCTATGTTTGGCTTGGTGATATTCGAACTTCTCTTAGCCAAGCCATTATTTTTATATATGCACCTCTAATTACTAAGTAGAACTCCTTTCTCTTTTACAA
>JAJYCM010000086.1 GCA_021778375.1 Bacteroidota bacterium | reverse complement strand
TAAAAAATCAAATTGTAATATACTTAGTGGATTATTGAGAAAATCCGATTTATTCTAATTGAGCTAAATAATTTTCTTAACTGATAAATAGGAACTGATCCCTTCCATGACCAATATATCATCAAAGCTTTTCCTATAATCAAATCCGAGGGGACAAATCCCCAGTAGCGGCTGTCCATGCTGTCGTCGCGATTATCGCCCAATACAAAATAGTAATTTTTTTTGAACGTATAACTTCTGGTTGGTTTATCATTCATCGTAATAACCGTTCCTTCAACGCTAACCGCGGGTTTATCAAATTCTCTGTCAATAATGGTTTGCCACTTATTAATATTTTGCGGAGAGATATCAATCGTCATTCCTTTTTTAGGAACAATCACCGGACCATAGTTATTACTGTTCCACTTTTCACCGGGTGGATAAATCCTATCATCCGGCCTGTTGGAACTAGCTTTAGATTTGTTCAATATAGCATTTCGCGGTAAAGGAATTCTCTCATTGTTTACAAAAACAGTACCTTGTCTTATTAGAATTGTATCTCCCGGCAATCCAATAATTCTCTTAATAAAATTTTGGTAATCTTTCGGTTTAATTTCGCCCTGGTATCCTGGAAATCTGAATACAACTACATCATTTCTTTTTGGATGGGCTATCGAAATCAGCTTGAGACTTGGAATAGGAATATTGAGCAATGGAATGCGAGTCGGAGTTGATAATTTATAGGAGGCTTTATTTACAATGACGAAATCACCTACAAGCAAAGTATTTTCCATTGATGCCGAGGGGATAGAGTTTGCTTCGATAAAAAAAGATTTTACAATTAATGCCAATAAAAAAGCTATTAATATTGCTCGAAAGAAATTTATAAAATTCGGCTTTCTTCCGGAATTATCCGTTTCAACCCCTGGTGCTTGAGAGATGTTATTATAAGATTGAGCCAAATCTTACACTTTCGATTATTCGTCGATTTGGAGAACAGCTAAGAAAGCTTCCTGTGGGATTTCTACATTACCTACTTGCTTCATTCGCTTTTTACCCTCCTTTTGCTTTTCGAGAAGCTTGCGTTTGCGGGTAATATCACCGCCATAACATTTAGCAAGTACATTTTTTCTTAATGCCTTTACGACTGATTTTGAAATTACTTTTGACCCGATTGCAGCTTGAATATCAATTTCAAACATCTGACGCGGTATAAGGTCTTTCAACTTTGTACAAACTTTTCTTCCCCAATCATAAGATTTACTCTTATGAACAATCATCGATAGAGCGTCAACCGGCTCGTTATTGAGAAGAATGTCAAGCTTTACTAAATCAGATTCCCTGTAGTCAATATATTCATAATCTAAAGAAGCATATCCGCGCGTAGTAGATTTTAATTTATCGTAGAAATCAAAGATTATTTCCGCAAGTGGAAATTCATATTGGATATCTGCCCGTGTAGGGTCTATGTAAGTCGTATTTTTATAAGTACCGCGCTTGTCTGTTGCTAACTTCATAATATTACCTACGTATTCGCTTGGACAAACAATTTGAGCTTTAACATAAGGCTCCTCAATTCTTTCAATATCTCCGACCGTGGGCATCATTGCGGGATTATCAACTACTAATTTCTCTCCGTTTTTTTTATAAACATAATATTCAACGTTGGGAAGTGTTGTGATAATTGATTGATTATATTCCCGAAGCAATCTTTCCTGAACTATCTCCATGTGAAGGAGTCCAAGAAATCCGCATCTAAATCCAAATCCAAGCGCTGCAGAAGTCTCAGGTTGGTACTGCAAGGCTGAATCATTTAATCTAAATTTCTCAAGTGCATCGCGAAGGTCTTCAAACTCATCCGCATCGGTAGGATAAAGACCGCTATAGACCATCGGTTTAACTTCTTTGTATCCCGGAAGCGGTTGTGCTGCGCCTTGCTTTGCATGTGTAACCGTATCTCCCACTTTGATGTCGTGAACATCTTTTATTCCCGGTATCAGATATCCCACATTTCCAGCAGAAAGCTCTTCGTTTTTTATTTTTCTTAACCCCAGTATTCCGACCTCTTCGGCATCAATATCTTTGTCAACAACAAAACATTTCAGTTTGTCATTTGTCTTAATCGTGCCGTTAAAAACCCTGATATAAGCCACTGCTCCACGGTAAATATCAAATATCGAATCGAAGATTAAAGCTTGAAGCGGAGCTTTGGGGTCTCCTTTAGGTGCCGGGATTTTTTTTACGACAGCTTCTAAAATTTCAATTATTCCTATTTTTGATTTGGCGCTTGCTAATATTATTTCATCAGATTCACAACCGATAAGATCGATTATTTGCCCTTTTACTTTATCAATTTCTGCGCTTGGGAGATCAATCTTGTTAATAACAGGAATAATTTCTAGTCCCGCTTCTATGGCGAGATAGAGATTGCTTATTGTTTGCGCTTCTACACCTTGTGCAGCATCCACAATTAAAACTGCTCCCTCACAAGCTGCGAGTGAGCGGGATACTTCATAGGTAAAATCAACATGACCGGGAGTATCGATTAAATTTAAAGTATATTCTACTTTGTCGTTAGCTAAGTATCTCATTTGAATTGCATGAGACTTTATTGTTATACCGCGTTCTCTTTCAAGTTCAAGGTCGTCAAGGACCTGTGCTTTAGCTTCTCGTTCGGAAATTGTATGTGTTTGTTCCAAAAGACAATCAGCAATGGTTGACTTACCGTGGTCGATGTGGGCAATAATACAGAAATTTCTAATATTGTTCATAACTCTCTTTTAATGAAACTTAAATATACGGAGCGCATAAGAATTTTGAAAGGTAAAGTGGAGTATAAAGTGATGGAGGAATGGAATAATGGAATATTGGAGTTATGGAGTAATGGTAAATCAAAAATTATTATTGATGATAAAAAATTGTAATTTTTTATTTCATTTATCTTATTAAATTGTCTCTTATCCTTTAATAAATTCATTGATGTAAAAATCTCATTAAATCCATAAACACAATGTAAATTTTGGAACAAAAACTTAAAGGCTTCGTCTAAAATCATGAAAAACAAAAAGAAGAAAACAGACGTGCAATTACCTCAAATATTAAACTTGGATGATGATTTTTCACTGATAAAGAGATTCATAGATGGTGATGAATCTACATTTAATTTATTGGTGCTCCGTCATAAAGAAAAAGTAAGAAATATAATTTACCTTACTTTGAATAATCACGAGTTAGTTGATGATATTGCTCAAGAAGTTTTTTTAACTGTGTACAAAAATTTGAAACGTTTCAGGTTTGAATCGCAATTTACTACATGGCTTTATCGAATTACAATTAATAAATGTAAAGATCATTTAAGAAAAATTAAGATACGAAGTATATTTACCCCAATCAAAGATGAAGAAGAAGATTTTGGATACAGTACCTCACCTGACGAAAAGGATATAGCAGAGATTGTTAGAAAGGCAATTGATCAGTTACCGGAAAAACTGAAGATACCCCTGCTGCTCAAAGATATTGAAGGACTTAGCTATCAAGAAATTGCAGAGTCGATTCAATGTGAAATCGGAACGGTGAAGTCAAGGATTTTTAGGGCAAGAGAAGGGTTAAGAAATATTTTGAAGCCCTATGAGAGTGAGTTGATGTGATGAAAATTTATGCTAAAAAATATGAACTATTATCGGCTTATGTCGATAATGAGCTTTCCGACGTTGAAATCAAAAGATTAGAAGATGAATTACGATTTTCTAAAGATCTGCAGGAAAAACTAAGCGATTTAAAAAGGGTAAAGAAATTAACATCATCTTCGGTTAAAAGCGTTCCTGAAAATCATTATTTTGATACCAGGTTATCAGCCGTAATCCGAAATAATAATCCCTGGTTTTTTCAAATAAGAAAATATTTTCCCATAGCGGGCATAGTTGCTTTGAGCATTGCCTTGATGGTCGTCTTAAAGGTAAACCCCGGAATTGTCAATCACCTTTTAGAAAAACAAAAATCGAACATATCTGGTTTTTATAAGCAAAATTTGAAACCGTTATTATATGCTGCAGATTTAACTAACGAAGATATTTTTAATTTTGCTTTCTATCACCAACTGCCTTTGGATAATAAAAAACATCAGTATTTATTCTTGGGCACAGGACAGAACGGTAACCAATTTTTTGAAATTAAAAATGTTAATCAGTTTAGCAACGTTAATAACCTTGCTAAATTTGTTAAAGGATTAAATCTTAACAGTATTCAAAAACATCAAGTTGATTCAATCCTTTCAAATTATGCTGATGATTTGCAATCGCAAGTTTTGGTTAATGAAAAAAATACTGTTGCAATAAATTCTAATATATGGAATTATAATAAAGCTATTGTAGCTGACCTGGTTTCGTTCGCTGCCAGGGCTAACCGGGAAGAAATGCGAAATGTTTTACCTGCAGGATTTAATTCTTATTATAACAATGGCTCTGTTGCCCGTTTAGTTAGCGAAGTTAAAGCAGCAAATGGTAATAAATATATTTTCATTACTCCGGATACAATTTTTTCAGATTCTTTTTATTTCGATAAAGAAAAATTTAAGCAGAATATGAAAAGATTAAATGAAGAAATGAAAAAGATGAATAAGAATAGCGAGAATTTCTCTTTTAATTTTCATATTGATTCCAATTTTGTAAATAATACTAAAATCCCATCATACAACGGCGAATTTAAAATATTTGTCGATAGCAACTCATGCCTTATCCATCTTCCGCAAGTTTTTGTGCCGCAAATCCAATATCCGAATCTTGATAGTATGGCTGCTAATTTAGGTAAGGCTGCCGATTTATTCAAAAGTTTTTCATTTAACTTTCCCGAAATGAACAGAGGAAAGAATTTTAACTATAAATACTTCTATAACGATTCTGCTGATGGTTATAAGTTCAATTTTAGAGCATTTGGACTTGATTCGACTTTCAACTTCAAAGATCATAAACTTAATTCAATGACAGGTAAAAATTTTAGGAGATTTAATTTCAACAATCCCGATTCTTTAGAAAGTTTTTATAGATCATTCTTTGGCGATTCAACTGCGTTTAACCAAAAAGAAATGGAAAAGGAACTTCAGCAAGTTCAGAAGCAATTAGAACAATTTCAGAAACAAATGGAAAAGCTTCAAAAGCAGCTTCCAAAAAATCAAAAACAAGGCAAGGATCATAAATCTATCGAAATTTAATATTTTCGGCTGAAAGCTCTTAACCAAGCCTCCGGTCAGATACTTACATTCATAGTGGTATTTTATCTGTTATCCTATTTTTCTTCCGCTTATACAACTCTACTTTACAAAAAGCTAATTTTAGCTTAATTTAATTTTGAAGGGAAATGCGAAATATTGCATTTCGACTAATTTAGGCTTTTCATATAATTTTGCAATTAAGATAAATTTATTATTCTAAAAATATGAAATTCGATATCCCGGCTTTGAAGATTAACCAGAAATTCCAAACATTCATTGTACTATCAATTGTTTTATTCGGCTTCAAATTATTTGCACCCGGCTCTGATTCAATTACATATTTATTGATTAACGATTTGCTGGTTGGGTTTACTGTTGCAGCTTTTATTTTTTATTTGATGGATTGGATACATCTAAAAAAAATAAATCCTCTTTCTTTGGTGATGAATATCGGAATTTTTACAGCGGTGATCTTTTTACTGATTACATTTTCCAATACTATTCTTCGCGGACTATCGACAGAAAATAATATCTACTTTCCTAAAACAGGATTTATTCCAAATCTGGTTGTCTTTGTCTATTCTTTTATTATTCTCGGCTCGCTTTCATATATTTTCCTGGCTTTTCGCGAGCTTTATTCTCTTAAACAGAAACGCGACATAAATACTTATTTTAATACGATGGTCGTATTTTTTATTTTAGCTTCTTATTCAACTCTACTTCAGAAAAGTACCGATCTATTATACATAAAAGACACTTTTTTTATAATCTCAATTTTGTTGATAATTATTAACTCAATAAAAATCTCATGGATTGCCTTCATAGTTAAAAAGGAAAAAAAGATACTTCTTTTCCTGTCGATAATTATTGCAATTCTTTTTGTATCAAACCTTGTGAAAAACTCAGGTAACAATAATGCAAATTTACTTGTACAATTTTCACCTGCACTCAATCAATTTTTTAATATAATCGGAATTTATGGCGCCATTTATTTCAGTATTTTATTTTTTACAACCTTGTTCCATATACCTACTGCTGAAGCTTTTGATAGAAAAGCCCAGGAAGTTACTTCGCTTCAATATTTCAGTAAGTTAATTACGGAGGTTTTAGATTTTGATGACCTGGTAAAAACAATCACCGATATTGCCTCAAAAATAAGTAATGCTGATGCCGCCTGGATTGCCTGGCAAGAAAATGGTGGTTTAAAGTCGGTAGGCAATAATAGTATCGGATTTTTAGATGCTGATCTAATTACATCTTTTGTAGCTGAGAATAAAAATAAATATAACCTGAATGAAACTGTTTTTATAAGCATGGATAAGTTTCAGAAAAAATCTCAGCTCGGAGAATCGTTTTCAAACATTACAGTTTCACCTTTAAGAGCGCACAACGAACTTAAGGGATATCTATTAACCGGTAAGAAAAATAATTTTCTCTTTGATGATGAAGATAAAAATGCATTGGATACATTTTCCGATTATGCCTCTATTGCAATTGAAAACTCGAGACTTTTTGAGGAATCTATAATTAAAGAACGTTTAGAAAAAGAACTTGATGTTGCTCGAGAAGTCCAGAGGAAAATATTACCTTCTAAAAATCCTAATTATGAGGGGCTATCTATCTCTACCGTTTTTATTCCCGCCTTTGAAGTAGGTGGTGATTATTACGATTTTTTTGAAATCGATAAATATACTTTCGGTTTTGTAATAGCGGATGTATCCGGCAAAGGGATATCTGCTGCCTTTATAATGGCAGAAGTAAAAGGAATCTTTGAATCACTTTCTAAAACTATTAAAACTCCTAAAAATATTTTAATTAAAGCTAATGAGATATTGCAGAGAACTTTGGACAGGAAAAACTTTGTCAGTGCGGCTTATGGCTTTATTGATTTGCAGAATGAGACTATGCTAATATCGCGTGCCGGACATTGTCCCATTATTCTTCTAAGAGACAATTCAATAGAAAATTTAAGGCCTTCAGGAATCGGTTTGGGACTTAATTTTTCAGATCACTTTTCTAATACTCTTGAAGAAATTAAAATTGATTTGAAGGAAAACGATATAATTGTTCTCTATACAGACGGAATAACTGAGGCTAAAAATAAACTTCTGGAAGACTTCGGCAGTGATCTTTTTGAAAAAATACTTATTGAAAATTGCGATAAAGATGCTGACTATATTTCAAACAAAGTTATTCGAGAAGTAACTTTGTTTTCACAAAATCATCCTCAGCATGACGACATTACTTTGGTCATACTTAAATGGAAACAAAAATTAAAAATTGATGGAGAAAAGGAATGGCAGAATTCAACGCTTCAACCAAAGATTTAGGTGAAGTTAGTGTAATATATTTGCAGGGCTATCTTGATGCACATACCGCACCTTCGCTTGAAAATACTTTTTCTAATTTAATTGAAAAAGGAAAATATTGCACTGTGGTGAATTTCACGGAACTGGCATATATAAGCAGTGCCGGCTTGGGCGTCTTTATGGCATTCATAGAAAAAATGCGAGAGAATAACGGAGATATAAAATTATCGAGCATGAGTGATAAAGTTTATAACATTTTTGATCTGCTCGGTTTTCCGTTACTCTATGAAATTTATAAAACAGAAGATGAAGCAGTAAACAAATTTATCGAGTCTAAAAACCTTGAAAAGTAAGAACCACAAATTGGAAGAGAATGAATTAACCGTTAAAAGCAGAACAGAAAACCTTTCTGCCATTCGGAATTTTGTTTCTGCCGGGGCGCTGGAAATCGGCATTCCCCTTAAAATAGTTGAAAATATTATTCTGGCGGTTGATGAAGCATGCACTAATATTATTAAGCATGCTTACAAATATTTCCCTGAAGGAGAAATCATAGTTAAACTGAAATTTTCCCGGGAAAAATTCACCGTTATTATAATAGATCATGGTGTGCCTTTTGAGCCTGAAACAATTCCTGACCCCGATTTGCAGACCTATTACCGGCAGCATCGTGTAGGCGGATTGGGGATGTATTTGATGAAGTCATTAATGGATGAAGTTAAATATGTCTCTGTCCCCGGTAAATATAACCAGGTGCTACTATCAAAAAATTTATTAACTACTCATTGAAAAAATGATTGACTCCGAAAATATCAAAGTCAAACGAAATCTAACTGCCTTGGTAGAGTTCAGTAGAATTATTAACTCCAGTCTTGATTTGGATTTTATCCTTAGCAATATCCTTTTAACCTGTTTGGGAAAATTTTTTGCTACAAAAGGTATTATAGCATTAAAAATTAATGGTGCAATTGTTCCAAAATCGTTCAAAGGACTCTCCATTGATGCCATAAATAAATTCCCAAAATTAAAAGGTGGTGAGGATTTATTTGAAGATAAGCTGTTTAAAAAATATTTAACTGAAAACCATATTGTCACGGTTGAAAAAATTAGTTCCTCTCAAGAGTGCCTTGGAATTGTTTGTCTTGGTGAAAAGTTAAACAAAAATCCTTTTACCGTGAGTGACCTTGAATTTTTAAGGACTATTTTAAATATTTCATCTTCTGCAATTCATAATTCAATAATGATTGATGAGTTGAAGCATGTAAACCGGGCGCTCGACCGCCGTGTTCATCGCCTTAACTCGCTGTTTGAACTTAGCAAGGAATTCGGCATGTTTTCCGAATCGACTAAAGTTGCCAGGCTTTTGGCTTACTCTGTAATAGGGCAATTTCTTGTCTCAAAGTTCGCCGTCATTACTTTTCGGCCCGGTGAAATTGAAATTCTCGAATCAAAGTTTGATGAAAAGGAACTCTTCCTGGCTATTAAAGGGTATGACTTCACAGCTTATGAAAATTCAATTTCTAAAAATGAAATAACTGAGAATTTCCCTCTTCTCGAAATTCTTGGTATTGAACTTATCGTTCCGATGCAACTTCAAGGGGAAACTAAGGGACTAATACTTCTTGGAAAAAGGATTAATAATCATACTTATTCCGAAACAGATATTGAATTTATTTATTCTATCGGAAGTCTTGCCATAATTTCGCTTGAGAACCGGCGATTATTTAAGGAAGCTTTGGAAAAGCAAAAGCTTGAAGAAGAATTGGAAATAGCCAGGGGTATCCAAAAAAATCTATTGCCTCATTCAATACCACAATTCAAAAGTTTTGAAATAGCGGCTATTAATATTTCATCCCAACATGTTGGCGGCGACTATTATGATATAATTACTCTAAATGAAAATAATTTTTGTATTGCCATAGGCGATGTGTCCGGTAAAGGCGTCCCCGCGGCTTTATTGATGGCAAATATCCAGGCATTCTTAAGAGTCATTTGTAAGCACGGAATGAACATTGCTGAGGCAACTGGTATTATTAATGATTTAATTACCTCTAATATCACCGATGGAAAATTTATAACCTTTTTTTGGGGAATGTTAAACGAGGTTGATAAAACAATCCAGTATGTTAACGCCGGTCATAATCAGCCGCTGTTAATTAGAAATGGAAAGATTCATAAACTTGATAAAGGCGGTATTATTCTCGGCGTTATGAGAACTTTTACTCCTTATATCACTGAG